>JAHFAC010000332.1 GCA_023250755.1 Bacteriovoracaceae bacterium
CTTTTAAAAAATATCATTAAAAGATCTGAGCGCTCTATTTTATTAAAAAAACAAACCTCTCTCGAAACAGCAAATGAAATGTATAAAATGACATTTCTTGTGAAGAAACAAAAATTTTCACTACAATTTCCCTGTCTTTCTGAATCTGAACTGCAAAATAAAACAGTTCAGTATTTTTTGGAACTTCAAAAGGATTAATGAAATGACGTTGGGTCCTCTGGACGTGCTCAAAGATGTTGTCCAAAGATTTGAAAATACTGAAATCGAATATTTCTTAGTGGGTTCTTTGGCTTCGATGTATTACGGCCGCCCTCGTTTTACAAATGACGTCGATCTTGTAGTGAAAATTAATGCTTGTCAAGCCTTTACCTTTGAAAATCTTTTTGATCTTGAAGACTATTATTGTCCTCCTCATGAGATTATTAGCGATGAAGTGCTTCGTGGTGGTTCTTTTAATCTCATTCATCAAGCATCTGGCATCAAGATTGATATTGTCCTTTTGAAAAAGTCTGTTTTTTATCAAACTGAATTTTCGCGACGAAGAAAAGTGCAGCTGCTTCCTGATTTTACAGCCTATATTGCCTCACCAGAAGACATCATTATTAAAAAATTAGATTTCTATCGCGAGGGAGAATCTGAAAAACACCTCATAGACATTCGAGGGATAGTACTAGAAACAGAAATTGATAAAACCTACTTGAACGAATGGATTGTAAAGCTTGGTTTAACTGAGGAGTGGAAAAAGGCGGAACAGGGATAGCTCGTACAAAAAAAACACCCCGCTCGACTCATCGCCAAGCGGGGTGTTGTCTCACAGAGAGACGTGATTTACAGGGCAGTTATTTTTCTAGCCCTTATTTATTTTCCGACTGGCTTGTCTGTTCTCATGGAATCAAGCCCTTCGCTTGCTCCATTAAGAGTGCTATGCCACTTGTCGGCGATCCAACCACCTAAGCTCTTTGCACCGTCAACGATTGGGTCCACGATTGGATTGACATATGTCTCTTGGAATTCATGGCCATAAGAGTCCAGGGTGACTTGATTCGCGCCACGCTCTGCTTCAGCCAATGGCTCAACAATGGGTTTTGTCACGCTGTCATAGGCTGAGACGAGGCTTGAGTGTACGCGCTTTTGCATGGAAGCTAACTTCTGAGACATTGCATCCATTCGTTTATTGAGAGCGGCACGGAACTGCTCCGGTGCCTCAGCAACTGCTCGACTCGCGCTTTCGACTGCTGCAACCGAGCTTTCGTAGCTATCAAGAACTTTGTCCAGGGTTGCTCGGCTGATTCGATTGACGCTGCCTTCGACGCTCTCAACCATTTTTTGATTGAGGTCGAGAAGAGCATCTCTTTTTTGGTTGACGAAGATCTCAGTCTTGCTGATGAGGGCCTCAACTTTTTCTACGCCGACCAGCATTTTGTCCGCACAGTCCCTGCCGCACTGCTCAGCGCTGGCTGAGTAGTCTGAAAGGGTTTCTGGAACCGTCTTGACAAGAGCTCCAGGTAGGTATTCAGCTGTTTTTATAACAACAGAAAGACCGCCAAGGGTTTTGTTGTAAGCGATTTCACAACCTCTGCCCGCAGCTTTAAGCCCGTCGTTACTATATTCAAGGGCTGCCGTCAGGCCTTGTTTTTCCATTTCAATTGCAGAATCAATGGAGCTCAAAATATCATTGATCTTTCGTCCATAGAACGCATCCATGTGTTTGCGATATTCAATGTATGTCTGATGAGCATCAGCGCTGTATTCGGCAGCGGCCTTGAGCCCATCTTCTTCTTGCTTGAGAATAGAACTTGCTTCGTCACTGAGTTCATTTATTTTTTTGCCGTTGTATTCATTTATACGGTCTTTATATTCGACAAAGGTTCGCTTCATTTCCATGAGTTTGTGATAGGCATTCATGCTCTCAGTGACGGCCTTGTTTCGGATTTCATCTGAAATCTTATCGGCCCCATTTCCAAGACTAGCGAAAAACCCCTTTCTTTCAGAGGCTAGTTTTTCTAGATCTTGAATTTGAAATTTTAATTTTTCTATTTCTGCGGATCGAGCTTTGTTTTCACTCGTAGCAGAGTCCTCTTTTTTATCGACAGGGATGTTTGCTCCTGGATCGATCATCTGGGACGAAACTGGAGGTTTCTTGTCTGTAGAGGTTTCTTTTTTCGCACTACAGCCAAATGCAATGGCCACAACCAAAGTTGCGGTCATTGCGAAGGCGATTGGTTTAAGACTGGGTTTATTTGATTTTAACATAATTATGAGCTCCTTTAACTCATCAACATTCACAAAAAACGATCTGCATCTGCAGACGGGAGCCCCTTCTGCCAGTTCTGTGCCGGGAGGATTTCGTTTTTAAGTGGATTTTAGATTTTCAATAAATTTCAAGGATTTATTAAATTTAGCTTAAAATACGAGTAGTTTTTCGCTGTCTATGAATTAGACACATGTCGAAAAGTAATCATTCGAATCGGAGTGCTTCCATTGTTTCTAGGCGTGAGGCTTTGTGAGCTGGCCAGACTCCGAAGATCAAGCCCGTTAAGGTGGAAAGTAAAAACGCCGGGAGAATAATCCAAGGAGGTGCGCGCATGTCGAACTTTGGCGTGATCCAATGGATGATGTAAGTCAATCCTCCTCCAAAAAGGGAGAGGGCAATGGCTTCTGCAATAAATTGTTTTAAAATATCGGATTGTTTTGCGCCCACAGCACGACGGATGCCAATTTCTCGCGTTCGCTCGGTTACGCTGACGAGCATGATGTTCATGATCCCGATTCCACCCACCAGCATCGAAATCATCGCAATCCCAGCGAGGACGTAAGTCAACATCCCCATGATGGTATTCATGGTTTCGATCATGGTGTATTGGGTGACGATGGTAAAATCCTCTTCGCCATTGTGTCGATGTTTTAGAATCTCGCGAATTTCTTCTACCGCGTCGTCCATGCTCACCTTGGATTTTGCGCGGGCACGAATTCCAAAAAGCTTGTCTTCATTAAAAACCTTCATGGCAGATTTGGTGGGGATAAATACCAATTCATCCATATTGAATCCCAAGGAGGATCCCGCTTTGCGCGTGACGCCGATGATCCGATGTTCGCTATCATTTACTTTGACCATCTGACCAAGTGCATTTTGATCATCAAAAAGACGCTTAGCGACCTCGTAGCCCAAGACAATGACTCGCCTGCCGTAATCTTCTTCTTGCGAGAAGAAC
>JAHFAC010000015.1:0-4057 GCA_023250755.1 Bacteriovoracaceae bacterium
ACCGGCTGTCCCAAGAAAGGGACACGTACGCTCACGGGAGGCCCTGTATACTGATCCAGAACAAAACCGACGGTTGTTTTTTGCTTCAACTGTCTCAAGATATCCTTCATGGTCCTGGGCTCATAGGTTCCACTCACACCATACTGCGACCTTCCCCATTCAATCAGTTTGTGAATCCATCCAGGCTTGAGACGCTTGGTGACTAACATCGCATCCACGCCAGAAAGCGTTACAGCAGCTGCCATGACTTCCCAATTTCCGACATGACTCGAAAGAAAAAATACGCCCTGTCCCTTTTTTAACGCTGCTCTCAAGTGCTCAAAACCCTTCACTTCAGTAAAACGAGCAACAAAAGATCGCATGGGGCCAAAAATTAAAAAAAACTCCAAGGACAAGCGTCCAAGATGGCGATAAAATTCGACATACAATCGCTCACGCCTGATCCGGCTCGCAGCTCCGTCACCCGGAAAAACTCTCTCAAGGTTCTGCTTCACCACTTGCGTCCTGACGTGTAAAAGGCGCAAAAACATCCCGATTACGCGAGCCAATCCTTCTCGAGCAAACGCAGGAAGGCTCCACACCGCCCAAGCCAAAGCCATTGCTATAAGACGCAAAAAAAGATTCATTAATTTCCCCAGAGCGTTTTTAGCCAGAGGGCTCTCCCTGCTTTTCCATCGAATACTTCTTGCCCTTCAGGCCCTTCTTTAAAATCAAATTCCGGCTCAATCACCTGAACTTGATCGAGAGAAACACCCAGCTCACGCCATTTGACCCAGTCCTTTCCGGTCAGAACGAGACCACATCCCGCTTTTTTCGCTTGATCGATGATTTTAAACACTTCTTTTTGAGCATAATCGGCATGATCGCGAAACGAAAGGTGTCGCAAGACAGAAATACCGCTTCGCTTAAGAAGACTTACAACTGAGCACGTGTCAGCGACCCCTGTCACCAGCCACCAAGGGCGGGCCTTCATTGCTTCAATGACAGAAGGATTGAGACTCAAGTGCAAACGGACAAGAGGCTTCTCAAAAGGGACGCGGGGCCTGGCCTCTCCTTTGGTCCAAATCAAAAGATGAGCCTCTCGTAAAGCTGAATCCCAATCTCGAAAAACCCGATCTCCCCGAGCAGCGGACGTCAATGCAACAATTTCCAGGTCTTTTTTTATTTTCCAATGTTGAAACCCATCATCCAATAAAATGAGGTCAAAGCTCCGGCCAGTGGTTTTTTTGAGAGTCTCATAGGCCTGAATACGATCTGCGCCTATCGCAATGGAGGCCTCGGGGGCTAAGTCGTGAAGCAAGAGAGCCTCATCGCCCGCAGCTTGTACTTTTACCTCAGATGACTTCTGACCTGGTACGATGATTCCGCCAGAACGCTCCCAACGACTGTGGTAACCGCGAGTAAGAATGCAGACGCGCATTTTGCGCTCCGCTGCTTCTCTCGCGATCACTGCAACAAGGGGGGTTTTACCCGCGCCTCCTGCCTGGAGATTGCCGACACTGATCACCCGCGCATCTAACTGCCGGGGATGAACCCAATCATAGGCAATCGCCTGGCGCATGGCAAACGAGGCCATGGACCACCCCCATGAAACGAGGTGATTGATCAAGAAGTTCAGTTTGCCCGGGGGGTTGCTTTCAAAATTCTTTGCAACATGAAGAATCTCTTTTGCCGCACATCGACTGGGGCTGACTCTTCCCTCTCCTCTCTGAACGGTCAAGGCTTCACGTAATTTCTGAAACTCCCCCTTCATCCGAGCACGTCGCCCGTCATCAGTCAAAAGCGAAACCGCCTCCGCTGTTAAGCGTGAGACAGTCACCTCATTGCCCAAAATCTCCGGAACAATCAAGCTCTGACCCGGTTTCCAACCCATCACCAAATTTGGTAAACCCACCGGCCCCTTGTAGCGAAAACGAATAAACTTAAAGAAAATCAATTCTGAGAGCCAACTCCCTCGATAAAGCAAAACATGAGGGCACCCCAGGAGAGCCGCCTCGAGGGTCGATGTTCCAGACTTAACCAGGGCAGCATCAGCAGCAACTAAACACGCAGAGGACCTCCCTTTGAATATCTGAAAATCAACGAGTCCGTTTGAATCATGCTGAGCCAAAATCGCTCTTGACTGAGCCTTGATCTGAGCAAGGTCTGTACTGAGTGGAAAAGGAAGTAAAACTTTTAGTTTTTTAAAAAGCAACCGTTCTTGCAATTGCCCCGCCGTTCGGACCGCAGCCAAAAGCAAGGACTCCAAGTGCCTTGCCACTTCACTCGGGCGGCTTCCCGGAAGAAGGGCTAAAACCAGATCACTCTCTAAAAGCGAAAGCTGGGCACGGGCTTCTGCCCTCGAAAGCTCAAGCGGAAGCTCTTCGATCAATGGGTTGCCGACATAACTCACCTCAACCCCTTGTTGGCGATAAAAATCCTTCTCAAATGGAAAAATACAGAGCAACTTAGAAAAAAGCTTTCTCAGAGCACGAATCCGCCCTCTTCGCCAAGCCCAGACTTTAGGGGGAATATAGTAAACTACAGGAATCCCCAAACGCTTAAAACGCCTTGCAAGACTCAAATGAAAATCAGGATAATCGATGACCACTGCAACATCTGGGCGCTCGGTTTGAGCTTCTTGAATGAGCTCCCTCAACGCCCGGAGAATACGCGGGAGCCTTCGCAAAATTTCACTCGACCCCATGACCAATAATTCTTCAGCAGGAACCACCACTCGCAGGCCAGCCGCCTTGAGTTCGGCCCCCCCTATTCCGAAAGCATCAATCGATGAATCAAACTCCTTAAGCGCTCGCAAAAGCCGTGCGCCATGAATATCCGAAGATATCTCTGCAGCAGAAATCAGGACTTTCAACGCACGACACCCGTCTCGCTCTTTCGGATGAATGAAACTAGTTGCTGGATCTCAGGCAGTTCCCCATATTGAGACTCGATTTCGCGAAGGCACTGTTCTTTTTGAACGTCGGGACGGCTCCAGAGCTTGATTGTTTCATTGATTTTTTGAATCGTCTCGGCTGAAAAGCCTCGGCGCCTCAATCCAATAATATTGGTCCCTTTGATCGAACAGGGACGAGAGCCGACCGCAATTGTAAAAGGGGGTACGTCTTTTTCAACACCAGACTGCCCCCCAATGTACGCATGCGCTCCCACACGAACAAATTGTGAAACCGCGGTCATCCCCCCTAAAGTTGCAAAATCCTCAAGTACCACGTGCCCAGCGAGCGTACCCAGGTTTGCAATGATGCAGTGATTTCCTACCTGGCAATCATGGCCCAGGTGAGTATAGGCCATCAGCAGGCAATCATCACCGACTGAGGTCACTCCGCCCCCCTGAACTGTGCCCAAATTCAAAGTCACAGACTCACGGATCTTGTTTCGATGGCCAATTTTAAGGCGGGTTTCCTCGCCCTTATATTTCAAATCCTGCGGAACAGCACCCAAAACAGAAAATGGAAAAACCAGATTATCTTCGCCTATCTCAGTCCAACCCTCGACCACTACGTGACTCATCAGTCGCGTTCCTCGAGCGATTTTGACATGGGCCCCAATACTGCACCAAGGCCCAATCTCCACAGAACTATCAATCATTGCCTCAGGGTGAACCTGAGCCGTCGGATGAATCATAGGTCCTCTCGTTTTTCACAATGATATTGGTCAGCAAATCCGCCTCAGCCGCTCGCTGGCCATCCACCGTGGCTTCGACATGAAAGGCCCAGACTCTGCCCCGGCATTTAGTCACGACGGTTTCGAGTCTCATGGTGTCCCCTGGTATGACAGGACGTCGAAAGCGCGCAGAATCCACCCCCACTAAAATGCACTGGAAATCACGCGAAATCCGCTCAACATCATCTCCCATCATAGGATAAAGAGAAAAAGTCGCCGCTTGGGCCATGGACTCAATTATCAAAACACCAGGTAAAATTGAAAAAGAAGGAAAATGGCCTTGAAAATAAGGTTCATTATAAGAAACATTTTTAATTGCAACCACACGCGTACCTACGCGCTCAGGATTCGGATGAATTTCGAGCACGCGATCCACTAATAAAAATGGATGGGC
>JAHFAC010000015.1:4067-12998 GCA_023250755.1 Bacteriovoracaceae bacterium
ATGGGGAATAAAACGCCGAATTTGATCAATTGATAATGCATACTGGTTTTCACTGCGAGACGCTTCAGGCTTCACCCATGCCCCCTCTTCTTTTTGTTCTTTTTGTCTGAAATCAGGCGATTCAAAATGGCATGGGCTCGAAAATGATCTCGATGCTCTCGTTGAGGATTTCCGGCAGCTGCTCCTCCAGCAGGAACATCCTTTGAAATCATGCTCCCAGCCCCTATATTGGCTCGATTGCCAATCTGGATTTGATTGCCGATTTTCGCCGCTCCTCCAATATAGACAAACTCCCCCACCTTTGCACTTCCGGCCAATCCGGCGCAACCACAGATCACCGTCCCACGACCAATTTGTACGTTATGACCGACTTGAACTTGATTATCGATCTTCACATCGTCACCAATCACCGTGTCTCCGAATGTACCCCGATCCACACAACTGTTAGCCCCAATCTCTACTCGATTACCCATCGCCACACGACCTAAATGATAAATTTTTTGATGGCCCATCACACCTTCTGAATGTGTGGCCGCCACTTCTGTTATCATTTCTTGCAACTGATCTTGAGATTGAGCCGGCGACTTGATGGGGGCATATCCAAATCCGTCCGCTCCAACGACTACGCCCGAATGCAAACGCACCTGATTGCCAAGCCGAGTCCACTCATAGAGGGCAACATTTGGAAAAAGCACGCAATCTTCGCCAACTTCGACAAACGGTCCAATAAAGCATCCTGGGTAAAGAACACTTCCGGCACCAATGCGAGCTCGCTCCTCAATGACGCAATGAGGGCCAATCCTGACTCCCAAACCCACTTGAGCGGTGGCATGAACCACTGCTGAGGGATGGATTTCCGTCTCCCGCAAGCGCGTCAGATGAGCGACTGTTGAAATTTTTGCCGCAAATTTCTCACTCACCTGGGCCATCGCGAGATAAGGATCCGCGCAAGAAAGAACAGCGGTCTGTTTCCAAAGCGGAAGTCCTGCCCTCTCCATCGGTTCGACAAATGCCCGATCAGTGACTAAAATCCCGGGCAAACTTTGAATGAGCGCCTTTTCATACGCGCGTGAGAAAAAAAAGGCGATGTCCCTCGTTCCGCAAGCATCAAGATTTGAAATTTTTTCAACTCGAATCTCGTGAAGATGTCCACCTAAGACAGCCGAATTGACGACACTTCCGCCAATCCATTCCGCTACCTCGTGAACAGAAAAAGACATCAGACCTCTCCTCAGCTCTTCCCTTTGTCAGCTTTTTTGTTGTAGATTCCAATGACCTCTTCGGTCAGATCATCTTTATCCAGAGAGTAGAGCACCATGTTCTCATTCCTCTCGAGTACGACTGAATAGCCCTTCTGCTTCGCCACCTCTGAAATGATTTCTCTCAGTCTACTGATAATAGGCAAGGTGAGCTCGTGCTCTTTTTGCTGAATCTCGCCCTGAGAGCGGGCGGTGATCTCCTGAAGCTTCATCACTCGCTCCCTTAACTCACCTTCTTTTTTAGCGCGCGCCTCATCACTCATCACAAGTGATTGTTTGCGAAATTCTTCGCCCATTTTTTTAATTTTGGCTTCTTCGTCTTGCAGGTCTTTTTTCTTGGCATTGAATTCCTTTTCAAGCTGAGATTTAGCCTTCTTGCCCGATTCGACCGACTGAAGTGCTCTTTGCATATCGACAGTGGCCACCTTCGCATCCTCGGCCAAAGCATGTGCGCTTGCCCCACCCACCAGACTCAAGAAAAACAGACTTGAAACCGCTTTTGAAATCATCCCGATCTTAGGCATTTGTTTTCTCCCTCTTGACTAAAAGTCTAAAGAGGAAAGAAACATAGTAAGGGATGAAACTCAAGACCGTTTTTGTCGGGAGTAGCCTTAAAGCCTTCGTGTGTTATCAATGGTACTATTGGGAGAATTCTTTATTAATCGCTCCAGTGAGATCAACAGTCGATCTTCCCGGGTGCTGCGAGTTGCTCCCTTTGGCCGAATCACCCCCATTAAATGCCGCGCCTAGAGTTCGGTCATCAATTTTTCCACCATTTCCTTTAACACTATTTGCAAAGCCATTAGCCCAGCCGACAAAGAAACCACCATCTAATAGGTTTAAATTCTCTTCGCAGACAGCTGCAGCATAAGTGACTGACACAGAAGGAGCCTCAGCTGGGAGTTGATCTCTTACTTTTCCCTTAAGCTGCTTAAAATCACCTTCTGGAATACCTTCATCCGCAGGTAATTCAGGATGGTTTTGACGATACTCCGCCTTGAGTGGATCCAAGACCTCTGATCCAAGAGACTGCACGCCAAATCCAATTTCTTGGTCATCGATAATTGCCTGCGAATGACAACCAGCATGAACGATTTCTACATGGACGCAACAAGGCACATATTTAATGATTAATCTCCAAATATCTTGGTAAGAAAGGCCTGTTGTCCCATTGATTGAAGCATGATCATTGATCATAAGCAGAATCAATGGATGGAGATTACAGTCGCACTTGATTTTAGCGACCATCCTCAATAAAGCGACTTCAAAACTAGCCGTATTTTGTCGAATAAAGTCGTTAAAATTTTGTCCCTCTTTAGGCGTCCCTTGAGTTGGCACCACAACAGGAGGGTTTACACCCGAAGTGGCTCCAAGAATCGCTGCAGCAGTGTTTGCGCCCGTAGGAAGATCAGCGCCGACCACACTTCGGGCATCATCTACAATGGTATTGCCCTGTCCAGCAAGAATGAGAACATCAACGCTGGTATAAGGACCGCTTCTCTTACATGGGCATTGAGAAACAGTCGGGGGTGGAGTTAAGGTGCTCGTAGGAAGTGGAACAATCGGGGTAGTCAGCGTCGTGGTTGTAGGAGTAAAGGGGCACGGAGTAGTGCTGATGGTGTGAGCCGGTCCACTGCTCGAAGTTGTAGACGTTGGAACAGGTGCAATTGGAACTGGCACCAACGGGAATGTAAAAGTTCTTCCAGAATCAGTGGAGCGAGAAAAAGGAAATGAAGTTTGACTGGGCGCAGGAGCAGGGGCGCTTGGCTTTGGAGTAGGAGCTGGTTTGGGGGTCGGCGTTGATGAAGGGGGTGATGAAGGGGGTAATTTAGGTATGACTTTTAGTTTGGATTTGGGCGTGGCCTTTGCCTTTACAGTAATTTTTGAAACAGGCTTAGAAACAGCTGTTTTTTGAGAAGCACCTGATTTCTGTACTACTGCAGGAGCGGCCCAAACCGAAGCTGTGAAGCTTAAAGACAAAAAGAAAATTAAGCATAATCCCCCAAAAGACAATCCAAAGATCACCCTTTTCTTTTGCTTGCTAAAATGTATCAAGATAGCCCCCTTTAAAACATTCCAATATCCGACTAATTAAGTATAGATTAAGAGGGGCGGAAATCTCAAGTCTATTGTTTTATTAAATTAACAATTGTTTATTATTCGCGGGTTAGATGTAGGATTTACAAAATCTCCACCCCTTTAATTTCTAAAATAAAGCGGCTCCCAAACGCTTGGGACGGAGTCCATGCACCAGGAGAAACCTTGCCTTCCAATACCTTCTCGACTGCAATCACTGCCGTATCAGCGGTCAGCGAATAACCCTCTGGGACCTTGAGGCGCATTTCTAAGATTTCGTTTTTAAAGTTGGAGACTTCTCCCCATAAAATACTACGGGCCTTTTTTCTTTCTTGCTCACTGGGTCCTTTGATCAGCTTCTGCGCCAATTTTTTTAAGCCTTCTTGCACAAGTGGAATATTGAGTGATTTTCGTAGATACGGCAATGCTTTCAGGAAAAAAACCGCGGAGGGAGAAGTTCCGATATAAACTTCGATATTGGGAATGCCAGTCGAATAAAACGCGGTTGAAACATCACCCCAGGGAATGGTGACTGCAGGCTCGGATTTTTTATCAAATAAAATATTTCGAACCTTATACGCAGAAGGGACGCTTTGAATTTTTCCATCGCTGCGCACAGCCCCACCCAGCGAGAGACCTTCGATCATGCTCTTGGCGGTCCCTGGACTCATCTTTCCGGAGGATTTAAACCCCAAAGATAAACGTGTCGCGTCTGGCATTTTTTCTTTTAACATCATCGCCAAGCAGTCCGAAGGCACCACATCAAAGCCAACACCCGGAATTGCCACAACTCCTCGTTCGCGAAACTGAGCACGCTGTGAATGGATTGCCTCAAACACAGCAATCTCGCCGGTAATATCGAGGTAATGCACCTTGGCTTTGAGACAGGCCTCAACCATCGGCGCACTCGTTGCTGAAAAGGGACCCGCGCAGTGAAGAACTAAGTCGATGCCCTGTAGATTTTCAGCGACGTCTCTGGCTGACTCACATGAGAAAATCCGAGTCTCCAAACCCAACGTCCGCCCCAAAGCCCGACACGAGTCACCCCTGCCGGCTAAGACAGGGGCAAGGCACCTAGATTTTGCTTGATAGGCAATTAAACTACCAGTAAATCCATTAGCACCATAGATCATCCACTTAGGGTTACGGTAAGTCATGTAGGAACTTATAACCTAAAACCCAGCACCAATGCGAATTTCATGAGTTAAATTAGTAGGTACAAAAACCATAGCGTAACCCGCGACGATTGAATCAAAAATATATAAAAATCGAGATTTCATCGGCATCACGGCATTCGCTTGCGCCATGTACAAACTCCCCCCATTATCCATCCAATACTGAAGCCCACCCCCTGCTTCGAGCGCCAAGCTATCGCTCAACGATAGAGTGCCAAGCAAGGCTGCTTCAATCCCCGGGTACATCTTATTCACTCTGGATTTCAAAAGACTGCCTCCGGCGCTCAAGCGGACTCCAATGTGGTCCGTAATCCAAAAACCAGGGTTCCAGGTAAAAATACCTGAAAAAAGGCTGCCGCCGGATTGAAAAACGGAGAGCTGTGAGGCTCGAAACTCAAAGAGTTCTAGTGCTTGGCCCTTTGCCCAAACAGGCTTCTGGGCCACTAGCATCCCTAGTCCAAAAACAAGAACAAATCCTAGCCACATCGAGACTCTTTTATTTTTCATATTTCAACTCCTCTATCTTCAATTCTCATCAAATTAACTACAGCGATAAACACAGACTATTGAACCGTACTCACCGTAGGAGCCGAATAAGTCACAGCTTGATTGGCTGAGCCACAAATCGAAGTGCTTGTAGTGGTAAACGCGGTTTGACAGACAAACGTTGCGCTCTTAGTACCAGCATCACCCGCGTTCATCCGCGTGAATCCAGACAAGATTGCCGAGGGTTGATAGTCCTGAAAATCGAGCGTGCCATTCCCATTATCTTTAATGAAAGCAACGCGCTGAGGATGGGTGACATTTTCATTGGTTCCAGCCACATAGAGAGACTTAAAATCCACTCCATAGATCGTTTTGGCTGCATCCCCCTCGATGTAATAGAGATCAAGCCTGAGATCCGCCTTTGCCAATCCAGTCAGGGTATAACTTTCTTTTTTGGCTACCTGACTTGCCTTGTGAACTACTGGGGTCATATCCAGCATCGGAACGTAAATTCCTCGAAAGGACGCATCATAGATGGTTGCGTTACTCGCACCGGTATTACCCGCCTTGATTAAGCGATCGGGATTAAAAACCAGATCCAACACAAACGCTTCTTTGGGGTTCTTCTCAATGACGAAAGTATTTTGGAATTTAAACCACGTCCCCCCATTGTTCAGTACGAGAACCGACTCTGTGGCAGCTCCCGCATTCAAAGCACTGGTTGCAACGTTATTGTAGCCTCCGCCACTGCTGGTTTGAGTTGCATCCTTAGTGACCAACGTCTCTCCGTTCACCGAAACTGAAGCCTTGACCTTGACCGGCTTATACCAATCAATGAGGCCCCAGTTGTAATTACCCGGCTCGGCCGTCACGGCCCGGTTGAGCTTGTTCTTGGTAGCCGTGTCCATCAAATCCAAATAATGAGCAGGATCCGTATCTGCACTCGCTTGTGCCGCTAGATAATCGTCGTATCCCCCATTGTCATTGTTGTAGAGTTCAAAGCACTTCTTTGGGTTATTGTAAGCCGTTCCGCTGGTACTCAGATCCTCACAAATCCGGACTTGCTTGATATAATACTTCAGTGTGGTCGGAGCGCCTTCTCCATTGGTTGCAGTACTCACATTGGCAAATGCACCCACAGAATGCGTGGCAGAATCTCCCACTTCGAAAAATCGCGCCGGATTGCTCCAATGATTTTGCTCTCGCTCCAAAGCAGAAAGCTGCACCAAACTGGTGGCCGAAGGGTTAAGGATGTTGAGATCGATCCCAGCACCACCCATCAAACCCTTTCCGCATCCTAATGATGAAAAAAGAGCGATTAAGAAAAAGACCCACCGTGCGCCGCAGTATTTCATGAGTGACTCTCCTTGTTTGAAACTCATAGTGTAAATGCGTGCAAACGCTTCTGCAAACAAAGATTTCTAGATTAGAAAGGCAACCCTTAGAACGGAGGACCAATAAAAAATGAGAACTCGTACTCACTATCATCAGGCTTGCGATTGAGCGGAAAACCCCACTCAAAACGAAGAGGACCAATCGGTGAAAACCACCGAATCCCAAAGCCCGCATCTTGTCTCAGTTTGAAATCATCTCCGGACGGGAATTGAGAGAACGAATTCCCGATATCGTAGAACATGACCCATTTGAGCCCCGCCTCGCGAAACAAGGGATACTCCAATTCAAAAAGTCCAAACATTTGAACTAAACCACCTTCAGGCTCCAAAAAGGCATTGCCCTTCAAATCCACCGCCGCTCGTTTGGGTCCTAATGAGGCGAAAGGAAATCCCTTGAGATTATTGGGGCCTCCCAAATAGAAACGCTCTGAAGGAGGCACGCCCTTGCCACCCCATCCCCCGATTTGACCGTACTCAAAGCTATTTCTAAATACAAGGTCACCAACCACTCGGGTATAATAACGATTATTTAAACTCCATTTCAGAAAGCGCTTAGTCCCACCGACGCCAGCGGTTTCTAAAGAAACGCTCTGGTAATTTCCACCCGTTGTTTCAAAACGGTTATTTCTTCGATCTCGAACCAAGCTCCAAACCAAACTAGAGAGTGTTCCCTCTTCTTGCTCAAGGTCACTCTGCACGGTCGCACTGTTTTGATTGACAACATCCTCTGGGCGCGAGCCCTCATTCTTATAAGTAATGAAGAGACTGGTATAATCAAAAACCGGATAACCTAAGCGAATATCCCCACCGAGTCGACGGTTGGTCCATTTTTCAGGAATCGGAAAGGTAACGAAAAAAGTATCAAACCCCATCGACCAACGACTATCGAAAGCATAGGGATCGGTGAAGCCGAGATTAAAGCTCTTAGACTTCGGGTCTTTTGCCAGCTGGGCGGCCAGACTCACGGTTTGCCCTTTACCCATCAAATTGATTTCTGACACTTGCCCCGTCAAGAAAAAGCCGTTGGCGCTCCCGTAGCCCGCACCGACGGTAATCGTCCCGGTTGAACGCTCTTTGACGGTAATTTCGACATTCAAAATATCGGGTTTGCCCTTGGGTGTGATGGTATTGAAAACAACCTCTCCCGGAGCAAAATAACCGAGACGCTCCACATTTTCTCGGGACTCCCTGAGGCGGGTACCATTGTAGAGTTCGCCTTCATGAATCTTCAGCTCCCGACGAATCACTTTGTCGTGGGTTTTAGAGTTTCCCAAAACCGTGACTTCGCCAAAATAAACCAGGTTTCCTTTTTCAAAATCGTATTCGATATCGACAACCTTGGAGTCGTCGTGGAAATTGAATTTAGGAATGACGTTCACAAAAGCATACCCAAGGTCCTGGTATTTTTCGGTCAGATGTTGAATGTCAAGATTTCGCTTTGAAATGCTGAAGCCCTCGCCCTCCCGAAGAAGGAGCTCTGAACGCATCTCCTCTTTGGAAAACAGGAGTTCGCCTCCAAAATCAATCTGGCCCATCCGATAAGAATCGCCCTCATCGATATAAACCGAAACGTAAAGCCACTTCTTATCATCACTCACCGTGATCACCGGATTTTCGTGACGAAACTTTACAAATCCATGATCCAAATACCAATAGGTCAAACGCTGAAGATCGATCTTGAACGCAGACTCCTTGAAATTTCCGGAGCTGGACATGAAAGAAAAGAATCCGCCCTCTTTGGTCTCTTGAAAAACCGCCTTCAATTGCTCGTCTGAAAAGCGCCTGTTGTTCAGAAACGTGATTTTCTTGATCTGGACCTTCTCGTAATCATTGATTTTGAAAGTCAGGTGGACCTCATCCGCGCGCTCGGTCTCTCCCTTGCCTGCATCCGCTTTCGCAGACGGCTTGACAGGTTCAATTTCGTAAGAAACCTTCGCAAGATAAAAACCCTTGTCTTCGTAATGCTTCTGAATCAGCGCAACATCCTCTTTTACTTTATTGACATCCAGGATCGACCACTCTTTGACTTTAACGACGTCATGGAGATCACCGCTCGAGATCCTTTCATTTCCGTCAAACTCGATTTTAGAAATTACAGGACGCTCAGAAAAGGAGTAGGTGATCGCCACCTGATCGCCTTGGGCTTCACCCAAAATCTCAATATCACCGAAATAACCCAGCGCAAAAAGCGCCTGGATCTCGTTACGAACATTTTCACGCAAAAGAAGCTGCCCTGACTTCGAAATCAGCTTAGCCAGGACGGCATCTTTTTCAATTCTCTTGAGCCCTTTCATTTCGATGGTAGAAATTTTTTTCCCAAAAAGCAGCGTTGCTTCGGAGCTCACTGTCCCCGCGCGAGGGGCCAAGACAAGGCCCTTGCGTTTGACTTTAGCCTCAGCGTGAGGTGGCCCAAATAAAACAAAAATCAGGAAAGCAAACCCGATCGTGCGCCAAATTTTCTGAATCTGAAGTTGAGGATGTGTCATTTTAAGTGTCACAGATTATGTCTAGGTGGTGGAAAAAGGATAGTCAATTCACAAA
>JAHFAC010000333.1 GCA_023250755.1 Bacteriovoracaceae bacterium
TCGGTCTTTTTCTTGCTCATGATCCTTCGTCTTAGGAGGTTAAGATGATGAGACATTTAGGTTTAATTTTAGTTCTGTTGAGCTTTTCCGGAATTTCAGGGTGTGGTCCCAGGCCTGGTTTGAAAGGAAAGCTAGGAGGAGAGCCTGAAGGTCAGGCTCGAGGGAGCGCTGCTTTAGGCACTGGTTTTGAGCCTGCAGTAGAGCTTCGTCCTGTGATTGTCCGTTCGGAGGAGAGGGATCCCTCGTTGCCGTCTTTAGATTCAGAAGGAATTGTACAAGACGCGGTGGCGGGAGGTTCTTCTCTAATTTTTAAAGAAGTGATCCCGATGGGGGTACCAGGTCGTATGGGCACTGGGCGCGAAAGGCCGCTTTTCTTAGTCTGGAAACCTGAGTCTTTGGGGAGTCCCATCGTTAATGCTTATTATATTTATGAGAAGCGGGATGCGTTCAATCAAAAGACAGGCACGGCGGAGAGGAAGAACGTTTTTCAAGATAAAGAGAACGGTAGATGGTTTATTCCTTTGGCAGAAGTGGTTGGAAGCGTGCCTGAAAACGTGGATCCGACGGAATTGCACTGGGTGACTTTGGAGCTCCATCGAGAAGATCGTAGCATTGTGAACATCCAGGTTGGGTTTCGCGTTCTAGGCCCTTTGCCAAAACTCATGATCAGTGTTCTTGGGGGAGGTGAGCCACCTCCATCCCCGGCAGAATTTGGACGGCGTGTTTTGCATCAAGGCTGGATCGTCGCTCGTGAGGAGTATCATAACCCTTCTGCGCGAAAACTCAGTCTATGGATTCGGCAATCTGGGGAAAGCCATGTCAGCTTCAATTCCCAACTCGCTTATATGACTTACCGGCAGGTAGGGATGTCTCATGATGAAGCGGTGATTGAGCCCGTGAGCCATCGCTATTCTTCAGAAACTGCTTTGCGGTTCAATCGTGTACGCATTCTGAGAAGTTCCATGAACGAGGATCTTTCAATGACTTCATTAAACTGGCAGAGAGTCGATTTGAATCCTTTTGAGACGATTCAGTTCGAGTGGGGTGTTGAGGCTTTTTTAAATCCTTCTATTTGCCAGATGCCCGTTCCCCGAGAGTTGGTTTTTGAGTGGATAATTACGCGTTCAGATCATCATGGGAGAGGAGAAGGGGCACCGTCTGAAACTGTTTTTGCACGAAGCACGAGTCGAATGGAGAGCTGGTCTGTGGCAAGTGCGCGGCTGGTGGCTCGATTGCATCGACAGGTTCTTTTGGCGGATCCCTACGCTACGCGAGACGAGGTCCTCGCGCTTACCCCAGCTCGTGCTTTGAAGATTGTAGATGAAGGGGACGGTGATATTGATCTGAGGAGGGGTGAGTACGCCAGTGCGCCAGAGCTGAGTTGTCAGGGTTTTTTTCAGTAACATTACCTTTCTTAAAAGAATGTGCGATGAATGAAGAGGAATGCATGATTCACTTGAGAGTTCAGCCAGTCTGAGGCCAGCTACTGCGGAGGATTTGCCCAAGATCCTTGATGTTGAGTGTCGAGCTCACGTCAGTCCATGGACACAGACTCATTTTCAAACAGAATTGACGAAACCCTATAGTACATTTTGGGTTTTGACGGATGACGAAACCGATTCTCAAATTTTGGGATATATTATTTTTTGGTTTATGTTTGACGAATGTCAGATTCTCAATCTTGCCGTAGACCTTGGTTTCCGAGGATTGGGATTTGCAAAATATATGATGAGTTCATGTGTCCAGCTCGCTGTTCGAAAGGGACTGTCACGAGTTGTTCTTGAGGTAAGAAAGTCTAATTTGGCGGCGATTCAACTCTACCAAAACCTAGGTTTCACTATTCGCCAGTTGCGAAAAGAATTTTACTCCAACGGTGAAGATGCCTATCAAATGACCCTCGATCTCGGGCCAGAAAAAACCCATTTTTAAAGGGTTGTTTCAACAATAGGAATGAGTCCTGCAGACCCAGTGGAGGAGGCAGAGGGATCTCGATAAGAGCGCTGATGCGTTGAACAAGTTGCTTTACACGCTGCAGTGATCTAGGTAATGCAAAGGACCCAGTAGGTTGCAACTATGAGTTTTAGAGCGCGCATTCTTAGATTTTTTATTCTTTTTTCAGTGATTGCTTGCATTTTTTTGAGCGGATCTCGTGGCAAAAGCTCACCGGAGGCGGGTCTTTATGCGCCGCAGATTTCAGTATTTTTTCCGCACAGGCAGGCGCTTGCTCTTCATTTGAGTCGTCTTTGTGTTCAATATGATTTTGACCCAGCTTTTATTTTATCCCTCATTCAGGTGGAAAGTCAGTTCCGTTGGGAGGCGGTCTCACCCCGTGGAGCCGTGGGACTGATGCAGCTAATGCCTCAAACGGCTCAAGAAGTAGCTCAGCATTTGGGTTTCTCCCATGTGAGTCTGGACGCCTTGTCTCATTTGCTTAAGAATCCTTTTATCAACCTTTCCATTGGGTTTGCTTATCTGTCTTACCTCAGAGAAAGATATCAGGGGCATTCCCCTTTTTTTACCGTGGCAGCTTATTTCTTGGGCCCTACCCGTGCCGATGGATTGTTTTTAAGAAAATCTTTTCGTTCACAGAGGGCGAGAAAGTATTATGAGTCCATTCTGCGAGGAGAGGAATATTTCAGGTTGTTTCCGGTCACAGTTTCTGCCATTGGAGCCTGAAGAGAACTGAAAAGAAGTGAGGGTGTAGAGGTGTTTGAATTACGGATTAAAGTGGATTTTGCCGCTGCTCATCATCTTAGAGGATATCCCGGTGATTGCGCCAGGGTTCATGGTCACAATTGGACTGTTGAGGTCTTTGTGCGTTCTGAGGGATTGGATTCTGTGGGGATGGCCGTGGATTTTAGAGAACTCAAATCTGCGACGCGAGAGCTGATTGCGCCCTGGGATCATCAGGATTTAAATACGTTAAAGGACTTTGAGGGAGTCAATCCTACGGCTGAAAGGGTTGCCCAGCTCGCTTATGAGCGGCTGTCGACAAATTTAAATGGCAAGGGCGTGTGGATTGATCGGGTTACGGTTTGGGAAAATGACCGTTGCTCCGCCACCTATTGGCCACCTATTGGTCTGAGTGTCGCGGAGAAATTAGGGTGACGAGAAAAAGCGTAGTTCTTCTTTCGGGAGGGTTAGATTCTGCCGCAAACCTTGCTTTTTGTGTCGAGCGGGATGAGGCCGTTCTCGCGCTCACGGG
>JAHFAC010000334.1 GCA_023250755.1 Bacteriovoracaceae bacterium
TTCTTGATAGGCCAGGACCACATCGTTCCCGAAAAAGGCTTTGACCGGCATACCGAATGCTTGCACGCGCTCTGAGATGTTGAGGCTGGAGCTTCGTTTGTTCTGGGGTGAATAGGTCGAGTAAAAATTGTTTTCGCAGATAAAAACGATCGGGAGTTTCTTTAGAGCCGCATAATTGAGGGTTTCCCAGTAGACTCCTTCATCAGTTGCTGCTTCTCCAGTCGCAGTGATCGCGCAATTTTTTTCATTTCGATTTCGAATGCCCCAGGCGGCACCCGCTGCGATGGGCACGGCGCCTGCCAAAATGGCTCCGCTATAAAATCGAGAAGAATGCTCTGAAATATCTTGTGAGCCAGCTTTTCCCCCGTTGGAGCCTGTCTCCTTCCCATAGAGTTCTGCGAATAACCCTTTCATACCATGAACTTTAGAGAGATAAAATCCATGGGACCGATGATGCGAAAAAAGATAATCTTGAGGACCCAGTAATAATGAGAGGGTTGCTGGCGCCACTTCTTGGCCGACGCAGAAGTGCGAAGGACATCGTATTTCATCTGCTGGATGATATTCTCTGATGAGAGCTTCTTCCATTCTGCGTAGACGGACCATTTCTCGGTAGAGCTGCCGTGCAACCTCTTTCGAGACGCGATCAATTGGAGTCAGCGGAATGGATTTGTTTGGGTTCAGGGGGTCGTAATTGTAAGTCTGAAATCGATCGAGAGCGGTCATGCGGTACCTCAGCCTGCTTTATCTAGTTTTGTCTTAGCAATTGCTACTGAGGAATGTCAAGCGAGCCCCTCTAGCTACTGGCTTTACAGAACCATGGGGACAGGGCTAGTCTGCGATTTGGAGATCAAGGCGTCATCATGAAAAATAAAAGTGTGGCTGTGCCGACTGAAATCATCTTCCTATTTTCTTTCTTGTTTTTTTTCTTAAGTTTTTCGGATCATGCCGGCCTTTTCAGTATCCAGGGAGATTCGATCTGCCAACTTGCATACTGGAAAATCCTGTTTCGACCCGAGCTCACAGGGAGCTTGAGCGCATCCCAAACTAAACCGGCTCAGGTGATTCTCCTGGGTCTTGCCTACAGCTTGGCGCCCTACGTGGGGATGTGGGGGGTTCGGTTGGTTTTTTCAGGTCTTGCAGCTGGATTGGCAACGGTTCTCACTCGAATTTCACTCAATCTGGGAGGGCGAGTGGCAGGTCTCTTTACTTGGTTCTTGGCTTTAAGTGAACATTCGAACTGGTTTCAGAGAGCGGATTCGGTTTTAGGATACACTTTTTGCCTCTATACAGGTCTCTGGTTTTATTATTACAGCAAGCCTGAGCGGAGGCCATGGGGACTGCTTCTACTTTTTGCCATGCTGCTATTTCGCATCGAGGGAGTTGCCGTACTGGGTATGATGGGTCTTTTACACTTGAGGAATCGTGAATGGAAGCCTCTTGCTTTTTTGAGTGTGGGGAGTGTGCTGATCCTTTCGTTTTGGTTATTTTTTGTGCTGAAAATTCAAGGTGAATTTTCGCGTCTCGATAGTGGGGCCGGTGCAGGATATTTTAGCTATCCCGACGTAGGTTCTGCTCATTGGTTTCGAGCCAGCCTGCACTATGCGCGAGGGGCTCTCAGACTTTCTCTTTCAGAACAGGGTAATCCTTTGAAGTGGGCTCTTGCTTTGCTCGGTCTTGTTTGGGTGGCTCGAGTTGCCCGTCCGTTTCGTTACTTTTTTTTAGTTTGGAGTACGGTTGCGATTCTTTTAGCCAACGTGGTTGTGCTGGGAGGATCGATTCAAACTCGGTATCTCGTGGCACTCATGGCTTTTGGATTAGCTTTTGGTGTTCCGGCTTTAGTCACTCTGCTTCGAGATTGGATGACCAGGTGGGATCGCAGGGTGGGATGGGGGGTTGCTTGGGCCGCCTGTTGTATTCTTATTTATTTTCCCGTCCTGCGGAGCTGGGGCGGCATTCAAGGATATCTCCATCCGGAGTCAGTTCCGCTCAGCTCAGCTCTTGCTGGAGATGCTCATCTGATTTTAGGTGAGCGGATTATTCCGCGGGGAGTCCGGTTGTTGACCGAAGATGACGCCATTTATGCAGTTTTGATGTTAGATGAGAAAGCCTTTACCCGTTTTCATTCACTCCAGTCCTTCAATATCTTGACTGAAGACAAGCGCAGAAAGATTCTGGAAGAAACCGACTATATCTATTTTTCAAAGCTGGGTAATTATACCAATTATTATGTGCACAATATTAAGCCAGACGGAGCATCAGATCCCTTTCGTCGAGAGGTTGAAAAAATGATCCGATTCCGTAAATCCGGAGAAATTTATGGACATTCGCTTATTTTGGTTTCAGATGATTCTCAAAGAACGATCCTCAAAGTCACAAAAACTTTCCCTTGACAAGGCTTCAGAGGATCCCTAAGCTCCGGCATTTCATATATACCCGATCACGTAAGTCTATTGGGAAGTTTACTTATGAACTCAGGGCAATCTATTTCGTTTCCATCGAACCGATCTAGCAAAGTCATTGACTTTGAGGCGTTGAAAACATTGCGTGATCGCCGATCTGGCGTAAAAATTGTTCATTGCCATGGAGTATTTGACGTTCTTCATGCTGGGCACCTCGCTTATTTTGAGTCTGCGAAAAAATTTGGCGATCAGCTGGTAGTCACGATCACTTCAGATGAGTTTGTTAATAAGGGACCAGGGCGGCCTTATTTCAATAGTGCGATTCGAGCGAGTATGATTGCAGCACTTGAGGTGGTGGATCATGTTGCGATCAGTCGCTTTCCCACTGCTGTGCCGGCGATCGAAGCCCTCAAACCTGATTTTTATGTTAAAGGCCCTGACTATCGGGTCAAAGCAAACGACCCAACCGGTGCGATTTATGATGAAGAAAAAGCAGCTGAGAAGGGAAATGGCAAATTAGTTTTTACCTCAGACGAGACATTTAGCTCATCTTCATTGATTAATATGTTTTTTCCGGTCTGGACAGATCAACAGCAGGCAACAATTGATTCAATTAAGAGAGTCGGTGGTCTTTCTGCAATTGAAGAGGTTTTGGACCGTGTTTCAAAAGAGCGCGTTTTGGTGGTGGGCGAACCGATTGTGGATCGCTACGTTTTTTGCAAACCCGAGGCGATTTCAAGCAAAAGTCCGTCAATTTCGGCCAAGTACCTTTACGAAGAGAACTATGCGGGTGGAAG
>JAHFAC010000016.1 GCA_023250755.1 Bacteriovoracaceae bacterium
GTGATCTCCGAAAAGTTCAAAACCCATCTTAATATAGATGATGTCTTCGGAAATCAGCTCGAATTTATCAATGGAAAAGCCACGGGTCACGTCATTCTCCCAATCGTCAATGCCGAGCGAAAAGCCACTTTGCTTGAAATGCTCGCACAAAGAGAAGGAATCTCACTTTCTCAAACTCTCGCCGTAGGCGACGGCGCAAATGATTGGCTCATGCTCAAAAAATCAGGACTCGGCGTGGCATTCCACCCCAAACCTTATCTCAGAGAGCGATCCAGCACCGTCATTGATTACGGAAATCTCGAGTCTATTTTACATCTTCCTACGCTCAGGCTATGCTCGGGGTATAAATAGTAAAAAAATCCTTTAGATAGGAGATCTTCATGAATCTTGCAATTATGAGCACCGATGGTTTTTTGTTTCTACTCAGATGGTTCCATTTTTTCTTCGGAATTATTTGGATCGGCCTTCTGTACTACTTCAACTTCGTACAAGGCCCCTTCTTTGCTGAAACCGATGCAGCGACGAAGTCAGGCGCAATCCAGAAGCTCGTACCCCGTGCGCTTTGGTGGTTTCGCTGGGGTGCAATGCTTACATTCCTAACAGGTTGGACAAGCATTAGTATCCGATGGAGCCAGGGAGGTGGAGCCTCCTTTGCCTCCACTTGGGGCACAGCGATCCTAACCGGCGGAACTCTCGGCTCACTGATGTGGGCCAATGTCTGGTTTATTATTTGGCCCAACCAAAAAGTGGTCATTCAATCAGCCCAACAAGTAGCCGGGGGGGGCACAGCCATTCCTAGTGCGGCCGCTTGCGGAGCGCGTGCAGGAGTTGCGTCCAGGACTAATGTGTTATTTTCAATTCCCATGCTGTTTTTCATGGGAGCTGCGAGCCATTTGCCGATTCCAGTCCGAGCAGACTCCAAACTCGGGCTTTTAGCGCTGATTTATGCCGTAATCCTAATTGCATTAGAAGGAAACGCAATCAAGGGCAAGACTGGCCTGATGACCACTGTTAAAGGAGTCATTACTTGTGGATTCCTTTTTGCGGCAGTGCTTTACGGCCTGATGGAAGCATTGCTTTAACTCGAGCCTGGAGCGCGCGAAAGGCCTGCTCCAAATAGTTTTGTCCGTTCTCTTCAATCGTGGCCCGAATCTTACCGCGCATGAGCCGGGAGATCGGGTCACTTTGTTTCATCAGATCTACTTCAAGAAGAAGAGCGTGGATCAAGACCGGTTCGATTACCTTTGAGCCACACTCGACATGAATCCACTCCCCCCAACCATCGAAGTAATGATCCGTATAGACGTCTCGTAGCCAAAGAGTAGCCTCAGCCCTGGTGGGCTCACGAAACTTTCCCCCCTCTAAAATCACATTCACTCTCCGGTCTAAAATCTGTCGAATGGGATGCATTTTGCCGGGGGCAAAATCCAGGCGCTTGATCCAAAGCTGTGGATGGGAGGGGAATTGGGGCTTGCCGACAAAGCCGTGCTTTTGAAACACCTCCCAGGGGTCGACTAAAACACCTGGAAACTCATACTCCCTCCGCTCTCCCGTATGGAGATAATTCTGCGCCCGAGCCAACACAAGTGAGAAAAACAGTTCCTGTCTCTGCGACTCAGGCACCCCACTCATCTGCGCCACCTCGCGCGAATCGAGCTTCACTTGGCAAGGAAATTTATGACATTCAGCAACGGCTAGAAAATCCTCTCTTCCCCAAGGATTCCATGCCATCCAAGGACTGGCTCGGCTTTTTTTTATTTCCTGAAAAACCACACCTGGGACAAAAGTTTCAAGGGCACGAATCCAAGCCGAGCAAGAGCTCGCCTCTCGAATTCTTTCGGCTCTCACTAGCATCAGCAGAGGATCCTTGGAATCCACACCCGCCTCAAATCCCTGCCAGGATCCTTCTGTCTTTATTAAATGATCCGAGAGTGATCCAAATCCACCAAGAACAAAACCTGCGGTCACTAAAAGAGTTGGGAGCATTTATCGCAGCGAAAAAAGTACCTTGATATCTTCATCATCAAAGGTAATTCCGGCACCAAAAGAATAAGCCAACTTGTCATTGACCTTAGTAAGCGTATCTAGACCACCTTGGAGATAAAGCGAAGAAAAGATCTCTGAGCGAAAAAAAGGATGCAAAATGAGGTTCATACGGTCATCCGCGCCAGATCCTGATCCACGCGAAAAAAAATCGCTCCTAAATTTGATCATCGATTCATAACCCGACGGCCCAAGCCAAAGGGCCGCTGAAAGTGCCCCATCCCCATGGAGAATCCCCACAGCCAGATCCACTCGATTGAAAAAAACTTTTCCCAACATTGCCGTAAACAAAAGCGCATTCGGCTCAAGTTGCGTATTTTGAACCGAGGGGGCCGAGACCCCAGAGGTGACCGTCTCGGTCTTGATCACCGTTCGCTTACCTCGAGGATCCACCGAGACACCCAGCAAATAATATCGATCATTTTTAGGCCAAACGCCGAGCTGAAACCATCCTCGTGCCGCGCCCTCTGTGGTAATTTGCTCGGCACCCGTATTTACAATAAAGCGGACACCACTCACTTTTGAAAGAAGGCGATTGATATTCTTGACTGCCTCACCGATATCTTTTGCATAGGAGGGATCGTTGAGCAGCATACCCAAGGATCCTTCACCCTTATTGATCCGAGTCAACTGGTCACGCAATTGCTCAATGGCATCCTCTAACTTAGCCAAAGTCCGTTGGGCCGTCGTATTGAGGCTCCCCTCAGGAGATAAAGTACGAGATGCATTTTCAAGAGTCTTGTTCAACTGCTGCATGGTTTGCCGCAGCTCTTGGGGGTTGATCGCTTCTTTTAAATTATTGGTGAGTGAGGTCATCTCGTTGACCAAGCCATCGACCTGCTCAACGAGATGCTCAACGTCTTGTGATCTTTCGCCAATCGGTATTTCTCGTCCGCCCCGTTTTTTACTTGATGAACCACTCGATACGGGACTCGCGACACTGGACTGGATTGGAGCAGGCGGAGCCTCTTCGGCTAAAGCCTCATGAATCAAAAACTGGGCAAAGCTTTGTAAAACTTTGTAAAAAGGCACAGTCACAGCGCCTTCAGGAGAAGGGGGCGTTTCTGGCTCCTTCTGTTCATCCCCCGCATGTCGATCCTCGGAAGTTGGACCTCCCACATATTTCACTGGTTTTAACTCAACAAATTTGTCCCCCAAAAATCCTTCGCCGCGCAAATACGCTCGAGTTGTCGGGAGAACTTCGACCGGAGCGGTAATACAGATCCCCAAGCGCACATGGGTTTCTGAAAGCTCGATTGTTTTCAAATAGCCAATCTCAAGCCCAAGAGATCGAATGGGAGACTTTGATTTGAGCCCCGTTGCATCAGCCACATTAATATGCACCAGCTGGCATGAACGCCACCAATAAGGCTTGTCATTTACAAAGACTGTCATAGCTCCTATTAAAAGGAGGCCAAAGATCGTAAAAGCACCTACCTTCATGCGTGTTGAAAAGCTGGACTGTGTCGTCGTCATAATTTAAGTCACCTTGAGTTTCGCAAAACCAAATGGCAAGAGAGACGTCAGAATGTAATCACTCAACAAAATGGTGAGACACGATGCGACCACCGTGGTCCGAGTCGCAAACCCTACGGCCCGGGCGCCCCCCTGAGCGCGATACCCACAAAAACACCCAACCCAGGTCAGCACCAATCCAAAAACTGCGCCCTTAACCAGGCAGTGAGTAATCTCGATCGCATCCACTACTTTAGCAAACTGTTGCCAAAATATCGCACGATCCAGCCCCATCACCTCGCAAGCAATTGCACCCGCTGCAATAGTCCCCACTGCCCCAAAAAACATGGCCAGAAGAGGCATCATCAGAACACCGGCAAAAATCCGAGGTGCAACCAAGTACTCCATCGGATCAACCGCCATCACCTCAAGGGCATCAATTTGCTCTGAAATCCGCATGCTGGCAATTTCAGCAGCCATGGCTGCCCCTGCTCGCCCGGTAACCATGCTCGCTGCCATCACGGGAGCCAACTCTCGAAACAGAGTCACTCCCACACTCCCCCCCATCAGTGCCTCGGCACCAAAATAATGAAACGAGATATAGAGTTGATAGCCCAGAACTCCTCCGAGAAAAAGTGCTGCAGTGACGATGATTCCCGTCGAACTCACCCCAATAAATTCACACTGCTTGAGAAAGAGCGCTCTCCTCTTCCAAAAATGTGGAAGTGTTAGGAGAGTGTCCCAAACAAAAAGAGTGAAATCACCCAGGACCAAAATCGTGTTTTGGAAAGGTTCGAGAAGATTCACAGTTTAGACAGTAAAGATCAGAACTACCCGAAAAACAACGATTTTATGCGCTAGCAAAAATCTTTTACTCGAGATAGCACTGGACAAGTGAGCTGCCTTTCACGCCTGATCTTGCGTTACGCCGGTATCGTGGTCATTTCCGGCCTGCTTCTTTCGTGCTTTGGGGCATATTATTCCATCCTGCTCTATGAAAATCTCAGAACTGATCTAGAAGAACTCCTCCCCACCCAGGCCCGCAGTGTAATCGACCTTGATGAGGTGACCCACAGACTCGAATCAGTGGATAACTTGGCGGTACTGGTTTTTTCAAAGGATACCGAAGCCAGCAAGCTTTTTGTGACGCACTTAGCAGAACAATTGGGCAAAGCTCCCAAAAATGTGATTGCCAGCGTGGAATACAAAATTGACGAGGAACTTCGGTTTTTTCGCGTACGCCGGGCTCTTTACCTTGATTTAATAGACCTAACCAAAGCGCGAAACTACGTGAGAGATCGAATTGAATACGAACGCGCGCTTTACAATCCACTTAATATTTTTCGAGAAGAAGAAATTCCAGAACCCCAGCTTGACTTAAGAGCAATGAAGCAAAAGTATGAAAAAAAAGTCTCAGCCTACAGCCGCTTTCCCGACGGATATTACGCCACCTCCGATGAAACCAAAAGAGCCATCCTCGTCAATGTTCCAGGCCGCGCCTCCGGTATCACGGGTGCTTATCGCCTGAAATCCTATGTCGAAAAAACAATCGCAGAACTCAATCCCGCCTCCTTTTCACCCAACATCGAAATTAAATATACCGGGGGAGTTCAAAACACCATTGAAGAACAATCAGCAGTGTTAAAGGACCTCGGTGTTTCATCGATCATGGTCATTTGCCTAGTTTCTCTTGGGATGTTGATTTTTTTTAAGGCATTTTTCCCCACTCTAGCACTCGTCGGCAGCTTGTTCATGGGCACACTTTGGACCTTTGGAATCGCTTATTTCACCAGCGGTTACCTCAATGCAAATTCGGCTTTTCTCGGAAGTATCATCATCGGAAATGGAATCAATTTTGGAATCATTTTTCTCGCTCGCTACATGGAAGAGAGAAGTCACAACAAGAACCATGCCCGCTCGGTTTACATTGCAATGACTCAAACCTCAAAAGCAACATGGACAGCCGCTCTCGCAGCAGGCGTTTCATACGGATCGCTTGTTTTAACCAGTTTTCGAGGCTTTAAACAATTTGGCGTCATAGGACTCATCGGAATGATGCTTTGTTGGATCACGGCATTCACACTCTTGCCAGCGCTCCTCACTGTTTTTGAGCGCATCTGGCCGCTCCACCCAAAGTATCGGTCTGAATCCAAAGCACCTGTCGCCTCAGGCCTTGCCAATTTGATCAGCCGCTTTCCTGCCCTGATTTGGGGTATTTCTTTTTTACTCACCCTTGCCTCTTTGGCGACTTTTTTCCGCTATGATCGAAAAATCATTGAAACCGACTTGACGAAGCTCAGAAACAAAAAAAGCATGGAAGAAGGCTCGGCTTACTTATCAAAATATCTGGATGAAATCTTCCAGCGTTACCTTGCTCCGGTCGTGATGCTTCCTAAAAATCGCCACCAAACACAGGAGATTGCCGAAGCGTTAAAAGAAGAGAAAGAAAGCGAAGGCAGGAACAGTACGATCATCTCTGTGCAAACTTTAGACGACTTCATTCCCACACATCAAGCTGAGAAAATCCAAATCCTCAAGGAAATCAAAAAAATACTGCCTCCACGGATGATGCATCGCCTAGCACCCGAAGATCAAAAATTAATTTATGAATTTTTGACGGATGAGGCTTTTAAGCCCATGCATATGGGGGAATTGCCCAAACTCATCCTCAATAAATTCACAGAAAAAGACGGAAGTGTCGGCAAACTCGTCTTGGTAGAGCCTCCTTTAGGAAACGCGCTCGCTGAAGGGGATCAGCTGATCGGCTTTGTGCGTAAATTAAGAAAAATCGCCGACTCGATCGCCCCTGGAACCCCTATTGCGGGCGCACTCCCGGTTTCAGCAGATCTAGTTGAATCGATCACAAATGACGGCCCACGGGCCACTTTTTTTTCTTTCTTGGCGGTTTTTCTTCTGGTCGTTTTCTTTTTTCGTAATCTAAAAACTATTTCTCTGGTACTTTTTGCCTTGATTTTAGGTGTACTCTGGATGTCAGGTGTGGTCCTGGGCTTTGGTTGGAAGATTAATTTTCTGAATTTCATCGCGCTTCCGATTACCTTCGGAATCGGCGTTGACTATGGAGTCAATATTTTTCAACGTTATCGAGAAGAGAAAAAGGGCGGAATTTTAAGAGTCATCCGAAACACCGGGGGAGCCGTCGGACTTTGCAGCTTCACTACGATCGTGGGTTACAGCTCACTCTTGCTCGCTGAAAATCAAGCTTTCGTGAGCTTTGGTCGATTGGCTGTTTTAGGTGAGGTGACGTGCTTAACCGCAGCGGTTGTAGCACTTCCAGCCTACTTGGTTTTTCGAGATCGAGGTCAAAATGGGAAGAAATAAAAATGGAGGACTTACTCAAGTGATCAGAAATGAAATTCTCACTTGGCCACGCTGGTGGGCTGCGCAAAACTTCAGGCAGAAAATTTTTCCGGTAGCCGTGGTTGCACTCTATTGGACTTTCTTTGCGTTTTTTCATCGGCTGACTTTTGACCACCTTCGCGTAGGCTCTCTCATTCTCGTATTAAGTTACGCCGGTCCCAAGGGGAGGACCTTGCTCCGCTTTCTGACACCCTTGATCCTCACCGGCATTGTTTACGATAGTCAACGATTTTACTCAGATCTGATCCGAGGCCCCGTGCATGTCCAGGAGCCTTATCTTTTTGATAAATATTTCTTCGGAATCAAGACCGATCAAGGCATCCTCACACCCAACGAGTGGTGGCAATTGCACACTCACCCGATTTTAGATTTTATCTCTGGTTTTCTTTATCTCACCTTTATTTTAATTTTTGTTTTGATTGCCGCCTATTTTCAATTCTGGGTCAGCCGCACCGGCACGCCTCGCATGAGCGCAGGTGAAATCCGCCGCCGAGCGCCCCAGGTGATGTGGGCATTTTTTTGGGTCAACGTCATTGGCTACACCACTTATTATTGGTATGCAGCCGCTCCCCCTTGGTACGTGGCGCTTTATGGATTAGGACCGGCCCAAATGGGTACGCCCTCCAATGTGGCAGGATGCGCGCGTTTTGATCAACTCTTAGGCACGCACTTCTTTAGTCAAATGTATGGTCGATCGGCCGATGTTTTTGGCGCCATCCCCTCACTCCACATCGCCTACCCCCTTCAAGCGGTTTATTACGCCTTCTTGTTTGGAGCTGCGAGATGGTTTTCAGTTCTTTTTTATCTCGCTATGTGTTTTTCAGCCGTCTACTTAAACCACCACTACATGCTCGATTTAATTTGGGGATCTGTTTACGCGATAGTGATTTGCCTAACGATGGACTGGTACTACGAGCGCTCAGCAAAACAAGCTCTAAATTTTGTTCCAAAGCCCTTCAGCAGTAATGAAATCAAAAACCTCAGTTAAAACCGCGACGGATTGATCAATCGTCGATTCATCAATGGTCATTGCGGGCTGAATGCGAAAGCTTGCCGAATAGGACATAGTAAGCAAGCCTCGCTTGAGACACTCTTGAAATACCCGGTTCGTAACGCCCTTTGAAAGGGGTTCTTTAGTGGTCTTGTCTTTGACCATCTCAACACCGAGAAAGAGACCCGCGCCACGGATATCCCCAATAAAGGGATAGCGATCCAAAAAAGGCTCGAGCTTACGTAAAAAATACTCGCCCATTCGCCTGGAGTTCTCGACTAATCCCTCTTCTTCGATGATCCGAAGCGAAGCGGCAGCCGCGGCAGACGCCAAAGGACCGCCTCCATAACTCGATGAAGATCCCGAAGGATTGGACCAGGGCTTGGCACTGACAATCTCATCTCGAGATAAAATAGCACTGATCGGAAAGCCTCCGCCAAACTGCTTGCCCAACGTCACAATGTCTGGCTCGACACCCGAGTGCTGGGATCCCCAATATTTTCCGGTACGGCCAAATCCAGTGATCATTTCATCGGCGATCAGGAGGGCACCCACTTCACGTGCGACTTCTTTTACGGCAGGTAAAAATTCTTTAGGCGGAATCACATTCCCAGCTGTTCCTTGCATCGGCTCGACAATGATCGCGGCCACTTCACCCGCAGTTGTTGTTTTGAGTTGCTTACGAAGCATTTCGACGCAAGCCATCCCGCAGCTCGGATATTTCTGGCCTAAAGGACATCGGTAACAATTAGCATAGGGCGCAATATGAGATCCGGGAGCCATCGGACCGAGCTTGTCTTTAAAATCAGATCCCATGAGCGAGAGAGCCCCCAAGGTCTTGCCATGAAATCCGCCCCAGAAACTCACAAACTCATATTTTCCGGTTGCGCACTTCGCCAGGCGAAGCGCCGACTCAACCGCCTCAGCACCACTCGAATACAGTTGAGCGCGGTGGAGATCCGGTGCTGGACGATTTTTCGCCAAACGCTCGAGCAACTCGACTCTTGCTTCTGATGTAAAGCTGCCAACAGAGGCTTTTTCAACCTGGTCCTGTACTGCTTTTACGTATTTAGGATGACTATGTCCCAAACCGTTCACACCGATGCCACCAATGATGTCGATTAAGATATTTCCGTCCACATCGGTTACAGTGCTTCCGAGAGCCTCTTTTACAACAATCCCTGCCATCAGTGCAAATCCCTGGAGTCCTGGGGCCAAATGCACTTCTTCTCGCTCACGAAGGGCGCGGCTCTTTGGGCCGGGAATCTCGGTTTGAACTCTTGGACCCACCGCCATACGTTCAGATCGATTAAGGTTATCCATAGATCACTGGGCGCACCTTAACGCGTCCGGGCTGGGCTGGCAAGTGGGGGTAGAAGGACAAAGATCCTTGAATATTCACCTAACCCATCACTCTTTTTCTCACAATCGGCAAAAAAACTGAATCTGGGATGAACTTCCTGAGCGGTAATAAAATTGAAGCATCTCTCCCAGCTGCATACCGCAATCGTGAAGAAGCATCAGACGCCGCCTTGACGATCGTACGAGCGATCACTTCAGGATCTGAGCCTTCAGTCTGAACAGCATGGTCCATATACGCTGTTCCTTTTTCGACATAGCTGCGGTAGGCATCCATTGCCAACGCACCGGCTCGATCAGATGAGCGATCCATGAACTCAGTCCTGACCGCTCCCGGCTCCACTATCTTTACACGAATATTAAATGGGAGTAGTTCATAATGAATAGACTCAGAGAATCCTTCAATTGCAAATTTTGAAGCGTGATAAAGGCTGAAAAGCGGAAACGTCATCCTCCCCCCGACTGAAGTGATATTGATGATCGTCCCCTCTTTTTTTTCTCGAAAATGTGGAAGAATTTGCCTGACCACTTCCATCACACCAAACACATTGGTATTAAACTGCCTTTCAACCTGCTCACGAGTCGTCGACTCAAACGGCCCAAATAATCCATAACCCGCATTATTGACGACAGCATCGATATGGCCAAATCGCTCAATGGCCTGTCCAATCGATTTTTGAATCGTTTCTGGACGGGTCACGTCAAGTTCCAGGCAAATCACATTTTCAAGCAGGGTCAACTCTTTCTCTTGTTCAGGCTTACGCATGGTTGCAACAACATTCCAACCTTTTTTTTGAAAATATTTTACAGAAGCGCGTCCTATCCCACTCGAAGACCCTGTGATCAATACTGTTTTTTTCATGACTGATAACTCCTTTTTGCGTTTGTTTTATTTAACTCTAGGCCGCTCAGCAACGCACTGTACGTCTGAGAGAACTCTTCAAAAAAATCAAATTTCATTCCCCGAATCTCTGGATGCTCCAAAGCTTCACGAACGACTGGCCCCGGATTGGCCATTTGCCAAAGACCAATGATCAAAGCATTGGCCCTGAGCAAAAGCATCGCGCCCTCTCCTGAAGAAGGAAATTTGAGGGCCGTCTCTAAAAGACTCCCGGTCCGGGTCAGATGTTTGGCTAACTTTAATTTAAATTCGATTGCACGTGATATTTTGATATTTTGCTCAAGTATGGTGTGAAGAATAATCAATAAACGAGCGAGATCTTGATGAGCCTTCATGGATCGAACCATTAGCTTTACTACTAAGTGGATGACATTCAAATCAGCGGGCTTTTTGTGGATCATCTTTTCGAGCTCGGCATTGACTTCGCCAAACCATTTTTCAAGGTGAGTTTCATACAGAGCCAAAAACAACTCTTCTTTTGATTTAAAATAAAGATACAGCGTTCCTTTGGCCAGGCCACTTTTTTTACTGAGTGCTGCCATCGAGATCGACTCATACGACCCTTTCAAAAATAGATGGCGAGCTTCTTCGAGGATGAGATTTCGTCGCTCAAACTTCTGTGAATCCTGTCGAGCTCTTTTATTAGGGCTGGGCTTTTGCTTATACATAACTGACCTTGGGTCAGTTAATAAATGACTCAGGGTCAGTTGTCAAATTAAAAAGCAGGGAGTGGCTTCTGCTGAAGGGCAGAGTTCAACAGCTCCCAGACCAGGGTTAAATGAACTCCGTCACTTGAAACCATTCCAAGAGAATTCAGCATGCTTTGCGTAGCCGTGGGATGCACGCCTGAGAGAATGACAAATCCATTCCCAGACCAAAGCTGAGTGATAGCTGGACTTCCATCAGGATACTTGGCAATGACCCCGCCAGGGAGATTGGGGGTTTCGGGTCCGCCGTACCATAAAATATCCTGAGTGGTGCCGTCAGAAAATGACTCTAAAGTCATCGCGAAAGCGACTCCCTGATTTTCTAGAAAATAGTAACTGAGCTTGGGTCCATCGACCACGCCAAGATATGAGGAATCACTCGCCACCTCTAAGGCCGGAGCGACAGCTATAAACGCCCCGGCACAGAAACCCACATAGCCTACTCCATTCTTTTGCACAGCCTTTCGTAAATTCGCATGTGTCTGCAAGGTCAAGCTTTGCCCTTCACTTCCACCCGAACCTCCTGGGACAATCAGCATGCCAAACCGAGATAAATCATCGACTGACATCGCATTCATCTCGCTTGAGGTGGCTTTTTTATAGCTCAATGAGTGCTGGCTCAGGATGTTTTCAAGCGAGCTCACTTCGGACGTCCAAGTTCCGCTGCCAGAAAAAAGAAGAGCTCCTATTTGAAAGCTTCTTTGCTGTCCCGTAGGAGAAGGGGGCTGTTTAGGCTGAGAAGGCAATGAGGATGGGGCTTTTCCTAAGGAGGCCGTATTTTGAAGAGCGACTTCGGTCACGCCCTCACAGGCAGGAAAAACCAGGGCAATTCCGAATATTAATAATAAGGGCATCTTCGATCCTTTCTGTAAAAACTTCCTAAGGAGTGAAAAAAGTGGGCTTAGTATGGGGGACTAAGCGGTTGAATTTCGCTTTTCAGGAAATTAATCCGAAATGAAATTGATAATATTAAGTGATACGAAGAACTCTAAAAAAAGTGTCGAACTTCGTATTTTTTCAGTTTATTTTACTTCAGCACAAGATTTCAACTCTTCTGGCGTCATCAGCTCCATCAACGCAAGTCCAACCAGAGGATTAATATAAGCGGGAGACGAAGGTCGATTCTGCTCCAGGTGTGGCCTAAAGAATCTAGCCTCATTCCACTGATATAATAGAAACTGCCTTAGTAACTGAGCCTGTCCTGAGATTTCTTCACCTTCATCGGAGCGTTTTTCATTTCTCAAAATCTTCAATGCCTTAGCTGTGTAAAGCAAAGCCGGGTAATAAAAAATGGGAGAAAGACCATCCCCTCCCTCATGAAAAAAACCGCTTCTCGCATGCAAATCGAGAATTTCTCGGTTTAAAATGAAGTTTTTGATAGCTTGCTTTAAGGTTTCACGCTGCTTTTCATGATCACTGCTCCCCGCACCCAAATAAAGAGCCAGATGGACCGGAACCGCTCTTGCCACACTACCGCGTGAGCTAGCCCAAGGATCTGAATCCTTGCCAACTAAAGAATATGGCTGATAGTTAATCCTCAAAGGCTGGTCAGAGTTCGGAATGGCCCTCTTCAATAACTCTAAACCTGAAGCACTGCGAACCTCACTCAAGACACCGCCCAGGAGAAAAGAGCTCCACAAACTTCCTCGATTATATCCCACTACCGCAGACTTGAGATCAGAAAATTTTTTACCGCGTTTTACAATTTGGTACATGTCCGACAGTTCGCTATCAAAGGAGTGGCTTATCCGTAAAATTTCAATTTGAATCTTATTTGGGTCGACACCGATTCCACCAGTGAGCCCCGCTCTTGAGTTGACCTCTTTTAAAAGCTCAAAATAAAAAAGTTTTCCCCATTCGTCGTAAGAAGAATACGCCTGGTTAGGCGATCCTGCCTCCTGCCTGTAAAGTTCGGTCGCGCGTAAGACGGATTCTGCCATGACCGGAAGTGTAGAAAAAACCAGGCTCGAAGGATGGCACCCGGATCCGGTATCGGTCTCCGTTTTAGGTTGCTGGGCTTGGGCCGGGGCATAAAAAACGCTGAGTCTCTTGACAATCT
>JAHFAC010000335.1 GCA_023250755.1 Bacteriovoracaceae bacterium
ACCAGGCTCGCGTGGAACCCCCACGAAGGTGTGCCGTGATTCCACCTGATCCATGGCAAAACGGCATTCCGCCGACACCTGCCACTAAAATATTTCCGATGCCGATGGTTGAGAGCAGCTTTCGCAAGGTCACTCGCGAAGCTTCTTCTTTGAAGTAACGATTGCAAACCTCATGTGTGGCTAGAACAGAATTTGCCAAAGTGAGAAAAATTTGGGGAATTAAAAGTCCTGCGATCAAAAGGGGACGAAGGGTGGTCAATTCAGAATTCGGTTTTGTGACAAGATTCGTAGATGGAGCACCTTGGCCTGAAGTAGCCCATAAAATACCGGTGAATGCGACCATTCCTAAAATCGGAATGCGTTTGATCTCAGGCACAAGCACCATCGCGGCTGCGACCGCGAGCAGTAAAATGCCTTGAGGGTGAGTGAGTAAAGAGGTGAAATCTCCGTTTACCTTGATCCCTTGAAAAATCAAAAGCACTCCGAGAGCGACTTGCAATTGGTGGATTACGGCAGATGGAACGAAGCGCGCGAGCCGATCGGCTCTGCTGAGACACAGAAATAATAAAAAAATGCCCAGCAAGAGGCCACTCAACCGTACTTCGTTGAAACTCGCTCCCACTGTGATCGCTGCTACGGCGATGGATTTGAGAGGTTGGATGGACATGGGAACTCGAAAGATAAATGCAGACAAAATGTAAGCGATTCCAGTGGTCAAAAGCACGCGAGTTCCTTCGAACCCCGCTTGCGTCGTCAACAGAGCTAAAAGAGGGAACAGAACCGCACCATCCGAAAAAGCTCCTAAAATATTTCGTACAACTCCTTTCATGGATGACTCCCGCCGTTAGCGATGTGCAAACTGTGTCGAATGAGTTTGCCGATAGCTTCTAAACCTTCTCGAACGGCTTTTGGATTTCCAGGCAAGCAAACGATGAGGGTGTTTTGAATCATCACAGCGATCGATCGGCTAAGCCACGCATGGTCTGTGTATTGGGATCCACTTTGTCGGAGGCATTCACCGATGCCGGGAATTTCTCGCCCATGAAATTCCCGGCAAAGGTTCAAAAGAGTTTCGGGAGTAATGTCGCGGGGTGAAAGCCCAGTGCCTCCGGTCGTGAGGATAAGGCTCGGCGGATTTTCATTCAACACCCGTGTGATTTCATTTTGAAGTCTGAGTGAATCATCGGGAAGGAGGAGTGTCTCTTGGATGTGCGCACCGTTATCTTCGAGCCAATGTTTTGCAGCGGGACCCGAAAAATCTTCGCTTTCATTTCTGAAGCACCGATCGCTCAAGGTGATCACGGCAGCATTGAGGCCGTTTAGTAGCATAGATTTTTTTTGGGATTTTTCTTGGGGTTTATCACCCGTGTTTTTCAGGAGCGTGCTTTCAGGATGCATCCACGTCCCCGATTTTCCGCCTTCTTTGGTTTCTAGCAAAATGTTGCCGATTTTAAGTACAGGATCAATCCCTTTCGTTAAATCATAAATACAAAGAAGGGCCGCGCTCACGCCGCAGAGGGCTTCCATTTCGACGCCCGTTTTCCCGATGGTTTTAGCTTCGCAGAAGACTCTTAGGGCTACTTCTGAAAATTCCGTCCAAACTCGAACCGATGTGAGTGAGAGCGGATGACAGAGGGGAAGCAGATCCGAAGTGCGTTTGGCTCCCTGGATTCCTGCGACTTCAGCGAGAGCGAGCGCGTCTCCTTTAGGAAGGGTGCGATCTCGGATGCGCGCCAGGGTATCTCGGTGCGCAGAAAAAACGCCTGAAGCCACCGCTCTCCGAACTGTGTCTTTCTTTTCAGCAATATCGATCATCCTGAAATTAGCCGCCGATGCCGGCGAGGTTCCATGTGTTTCCATAATTTCCTTCATGTAAATGGTGAGAAATGGGTTTGGCCATCACGAGCGTTTGAATGCGTGCCACCAGCTCGTCGTGCTGGGAGTCGTCTGTGAGATAGGGTCTCAAAGATTCATCTTTTTCGCCAAAGAGGCAAAGGCGCAAGCCCCCTGTCGATGAAACCCTCAATCGATTGCAGCCTTTGCAAAAATCGCGGGAATAAGGAGCGATCAAACCCATCGTTCCTTGATACTGAGGGTGGCGATAAACGACAGCAGGCCCATCGGTCGTATGCTTTACATTTTGAATCCATCCTGATTTTAACAACTCGAGTTGGATTTTTCCTGCGGTTAAATGACGATAATTGAAAAAATCGCCTTGATTCCCCGTGCGCATCAATTCGATGAAACGCACTGAAATGGGCCGGTCGCGTACCCATTCTATGAAATGAGCCACTTCGTGGTCATTCCAGTCGCGAAGCAAAACGGCATTGACTTTGACGGTTTCAAATCCTGCTGAGAGAGCGGATTCAACGCCCGCTAACACCGCTTCCAGGCGATCTGTTCCTGTTATTTCTGAAAACCGTTTGCGATCGAGGCTGTCGATGCTCACATTCACTGCTGTTAGTCCTGCTTGATGAAGGGGGCGTGCAAGTTCTTTTAAGCGACTTCCGTTGGTCGTCAATGCAGTTTTTTTAATTCCTGGAATTCGTGAGATCAGGTGAACCAATTCAACGATGTCTCGCCTGATCGTGGGCTCGCCTCCTGTCAACCTGACTTTAGAGACTCCGAGGGTTGCAAACGCCGTGACCAAACGTCGGATTTCATCTGAGCTGAGGTCTGGCTCTTTGCCAGGAGGAGCAACATACCCATTCGGAAGGCAATAGACGCATTTGAATCCGCAACGATCTGTCACCGATAGGCGCAAATAGGAAAATTTTCTTTGATACTGATCTACAAGATCGAACACGATTCTCCTTTCCAAACTCGGGAGGCAAGATTGTTTCCAATCTCACCCCGGTGCAAGCTCGGGCTTGCACGACTTTGAAACCACTTGCACACGCAACTGAGGTCTCAAAGTTTCGGAGGTCTTACTTTCATTTCATTTCAAACAGCCCACAGTGCCGCCGCAACTGATGTCGCCGATCTCAGCTTGGCTTGCGATCCACGTTTGCGGCTCTGCCTCGACACCCAGTCTCTGGCACTCACCAGACACCAGTTCTCGGCAGTATTTAAATACCGTTGAATAAACAGGGCTATCGATGACTCCAGGCCGTTCACAAATGGCGCTCACGAATCGACCCAAGTGGTCCTTCAAAAATTTTCGCCTCCCATCCATGACGATCTC
>JAHFAC010000336.1 GCA_023250755.1 Bacteriovoracaceae bacterium
TTCCATTTTAAACATTGCTAAGCACTATGAGTTATTTGTCGTTGAAGATTGTGCCCAAGCTCACGGTGCGATGCTTCAAGGACGTAAAGTTGGGAGTTGGGGAGATCTGGCCACCTTTAGTTTTTACCCCACGAAAAATCTGGGGGCGTTAGGCGATGGCGGGGCAGTGGTCACAAATAGTTCCGAATTAGCCGAACGTGTACGCTTATTGCGAGAATACGGTTGGCGGGAAAGGTATGTTAGTGAGATTCCTGGAATCAACAGTCGATTGGATGAGATTCAAGCGGCTGTTTTGCAAGTTAAGCTTGGGCACCTCGACGAAGAAAATGCACGGCGTCGCGGACTCGCCAGTATCTATAATAATTCGCTCTCTGGCGCAAATCTAGCCACGCCTCAATTACGTCCTGGTGCGACTCATGTTTATCATCAGTACGTCGTGCAGAGCAAACGTCGTAATGCGCTAAGGGCCCACTTAAAGATGCAATCGATTCATACGTCTATCCACTACCCAACACCCGTCCATCTCCAGCCTGCTTACCGGGGGCGAATGAATACTCGTGGAGATAAATTGCAAAATACTGAAACCGCATGTCAAGAAATACTGAGTCTTCCCATGTACCCTCAGATGACGGATGAAGTGGTCCAACAAGTGAGCAAATGGATTCTTGATTGGGAAAGCGAAGCCGGCGAATAAAGACCAATGAACTATTTTTGTACCTACTTCGACCACCGTTATCTGCCGCAGGGGCTGGCCCTCCATAAGTCCCTTAAGCAACATTGTCTTTCATTCAAGCTCTGGATACTCTGCCTGGACTCAACTTGTTATCGTATCCTTTCTGCGCTCAAGTTATCAGATGTTCATTTGATTGCTCTTGAGGATTTTGAAAGGAATGATGAAGAACTCCTCAAGGCCAAGCAAAACCGGACAACCGTTGAGTATTATTTTACCTGCACGCCTTCGTTGCCGTTGTTTATCCTAAATAAACATTCTGAAGTAGACCTTATTACTTATTTAGATGCAGACCTTTTCTTCTTCGCAGATCCGAAGCCGATCTTTGATGAAATCACTGACCACTCAATCGCGATTATTGCGCATCGTTTCCCGCCGAGCCTTCGCAGTTTGGAGCGACACGGGATTTACAATGTAGGTTGGCTCTCTTTTAAACGTGACAAATCGGCCTTCACTTGCCTTCAGTGGTGGCGGGAGCGGTGCAATGAATGGTGTTATGACAGGGTAGAAGACGGTCGATTTGCGGACCAGAAATATTTAGATGACTGGCCAGTTCGTTTTCAAAATGTTGTTGTCTTGCGCCACATTGGAGCAGACTTGGCACCTTGGAACATCGCCAATTATCAAATTAGTGCAGAAGGAAATCATGTTTGGGTCGACGACGTACCTCTCATTTTTTTTCATTTCCACGGTTTCAAGCAGATTACCCGTTTCATTTATGATGCTAACCTGGCAAAGTACGGAGTGAAACTTTCTGTTTTTGTACGTCGGAACATTTATGAAGCGTATATTCGCGCATTGTTAGATGTGACTCGACGAGTCTCACTTCTGCTTCCTAACGCTGGCTTGCGGGACAGCCTAAGAGGCCAAGTGCTCCAGTTACCACAAAATGTTTCTGCCCCCTCCCGCGTGATAAAAAAAAAGTTGAGATGGCTCCTCTCCCTAGGGAAGGGCTTATTGGCTGGGAAGTTTTTAGTTATATTCAAGCAGGAAGAGGATCCCCGTGCGGCTGTTTTGTAGCGTTGTTCTCCCGCTGCGAAGTGGGGAATCTGAAAGAGGCAAGAGACGTGTTTTGTTTTGAGCTCACGGTAGAGGACGAAGATAGAAAACATACGGTGAGGTGCGCCGAGCCTGCAATGCCCAAGCCGCTTCGAGATTGCCTGGACTGGATTCTGAAAACAACTCGTCGCGAGACCTAATTTATGCGTTGTCCAACCTTAGCCGAACTTCCTCCTCAGCCCGACAAAACCGGCTGGCCGTGGACCCAGGATAGCTCCCAACTTCCAGAAGCGATGGCAAACGGCTCTTCCTGGCCCAAAATCAGTATCGTGACGCCATCCTATAATCAGGGAAAATTTATCGAAGAGACAATCCGCTCCGTCCTTCTCCAAGGTTATCCCAATTTAGAGTATTTTGTCATCGATGGCGGCAGTAGCGATAACTCCGTGGAGATTATCAAGAAATATGAGAAATGGCTGACCTATTGGGTCAGTGAGCCGGACAAGGGACAGGCGAACGCGATTAATAAGGGATTAGAGCGGGCAACCGGTGAAATTGCAGCTTACCTTAACAGTGACGATCTTTATCTGCCGGGCGTGCTGAAACATATCGCTCAAACCTATCGGAAAACAGGTTTTGATGTCTTTGTAGGAAAAAGAAAGTCAAAGCTATTATGCCGGCCTCGAATGTTCGTCTATCCCTTTACCTTTGAAGAAAAATGTCGATACGAACTTCCCCAGGAATGCGTTTTTTGGAATCACACAAAATACAAATCTCTTCGATTTAATGAGCGGTTCCATTTTTGTCTGGATATATGGTGGTTTGGTCAAATTTATTCAGGAGCCCAAGTCGTTCATAGTTCCAAAGAGATCGGTTTCTTTAGAGAACACGAACAAAGCAAGTCTTCGCGTTTACAGGAATTGGCAAAAACAGAAATTCAACAAATCGTAGCAGAATTATTACCCTCTGCGGATCCTGTTTCAGATGAAGCGAAGGAGAAAATTGTTTCCGCTTATAAACAGGCGTCTCTCCTCGCTTTTGGCTCTCACCTATTGATGCCTTGGAAAGATTCTCTTTTTCAATACCATCATCCCGCATACTTTAAAGAAACAAAAACCGGAGGAAATCACTCATGAGTTATTGGAGAGACAAAAGGGTGTTAGTAACCGGCGGCGCCGGCTTTATCGGGTCTTATCTTTCAGAGCTTTTGGTGGAGGCGGGAGCGAAAGTGACTGTTGCCGATAATCTGTGTCGCGGGACGCGGTCTCGAATCGCCGGCATTTTAGATAAGATTGATTTAAAACCGCTTAACCTCTTTGAATACGAAAAATGTCTGGAGGCCTGCCGCGGGCAAGAGGTGGTGTTCAACCTCGCCGCGAAGGTGACGGGGATCGAATACAACCGGTTCAACATGTCCGATATGTTCGAGAGCAACATAAAAATTCAGAT
>JAHFAC010000337.1 GCA_023250755.1 Bacteriovoracaceae bacterium
CATCTTTTTTTTCTTTATCATATCATCCTTGCGCCTTGCTCAAGGAGCTCCAGCAGAATCCAGCTACACGCCCCCTGATTATGATGGAATTACCCGGAAAAACTGCAACCTGACGATCGAAATTAAGGGAATGCTTTTCAGTCAAACCTATGAACTCGTTTACTATAAAGAAAATGGCAACTTCAGGGCTGGACTGCTTTGCCGCAATCAATTCACACAAGGAATTGAATTCAAAAAAGGGAGCTATCTTGAGTTTGGTGAACAGGGCGATCTCCGTTACGCCAGTCTTTCAACATCCACAGTGATCAATCAAGCAAGCCTAGAAAGAGGCGATGAAGTGCGCTTTTTTCCCAATGACTCAGAAACATTTGACGCGAATCTGCACCATGCAAAACTTCAGATGATTTTCTCAGATCGACCCTACATCGTTCAAGGCATTCCCTGCATGCCCGCATTCCCTATGGGCTCCGGCGGACAGAGAAATTTCGGCATACTGTTCTACCTTTCAGGTCGGCTTGCGGAGTGCGTTCTTTCTGAAAACACGCTCATTTCTGCTGTCGGTTACCCAGCGATCACTTATGCAAAAGGATTTATGATCGTTCTCCATGACACCGGAAGCACCTCTGTTGAAAAATCAGTCAGTGGTGGCGTCCTTGCCCAAGCCCAGTTAGTCCAGGGTATTTTCTCAGAGGGAAGGCCCAATCTGCCCACTGGAGAAAATCCTTGGAGCATTGGCTTTTATCCTAATGGGTCCCTGGCCTTTGCCGTGCTGTCTAGCGATCAAATCATTCAAGGGATTTCATTTAAAAAAGGCCAAATCATCCACCTGGATGAAACAGGAAAGCTCATTCAAGTCTCAGGATCAAAATAAAAATCAGCTGTTTATTTTGGATATTTATTTAACCCGCATAATTGACAATTTAACTCAAACCATGAGATAAGCTACTTCTTAAACCGTGTGGGGCGGCTCGGGGGTGATTGGAGTTTGGATTGGATCACCCAAGGTATCGGCAGCTTTTAATCTTTTTTTCCATTTTTTCATGCCTCAAGATACTCTCCATATTCCCCACTGCAAAAGCTGACCCTCCAGACCCTCAGCCACGACCTCAACCCAGTTTTGTAGCCAACACATCCGATCAACATACCATGATCGAACACTTTCTCCTCCAAGAAGCTCCGAACACTTTGCTCTACCTGTCCCAAGAATTTGCTCAAATGATCAAAGCGGAGAACAGTAAAAGCATTAAGGGGCTTAATGCAGCCGTTTTACTTACCGAACTTGCTTCCAAGCGAACCATAGAAGCTGCCGAAGCCTATCGTGCAGGATCCGAATCAGACCATCATCAAAAACTGGCTCAAGAAATTACTTTTCAATTCATTTTACTGAACCAATACCTCGAAGTCTTGCGATACACTCCACAGACAATTGACTATCCAGAGATCAAAAAGCTTCTTCTCGAGGCGCAAGAGCTCAGCTCTAAAGCCATCGAGCAAACCCTCAATCAAGGTTGGAGCACATCAGTCAGTCACAAAATGGCAGCTCAAGGGCAAAGGAAACTAAAGGATGCGTCTCTCCTGGCTCTTCAAGCTAAAAAAATGGAGACCACCACGGACTTAATCCTACAATTAAATATACTAAAAAAACTGCGCCCCGATTTGGTTTCTGTTTTTAACTCCACCCAATCAAAGCTGGAGGAAGCAAGAGAACTCTACTTTGCTTCAATCGGCGAACGCAACCCGATCGAAGAAGGGGACAAAAAAGCAACTGAAGCCCTGAAATCCCTATTTTTGCCTGAGATCGCTCAAAGATTCGACTTAGACCACTTGGCCCATCTGTTAAAATCACAGCTTGCAACCCAATATTTTGCCACGCAACACTTAACAAAACTCTTTGATCTCCTCACAAAAACACCCGCAGGCTTAAAATTTGATCAATTTTATACCGAATTAAATAATGAAACATTAAAATTGACCGAAGCACATCTAAACGACCCCTGGATTTCAGAAACCCTAACGCCCGATCAAGTGAAAGCCGAAACTCTCCATATATTTTCGACTATTCGGTTTTTGATCCCTAAAATAAAGGCTGAAATTGAAAAAAATCGTTCCTTTCTCGAATCATTTCAGACCGAAAAAAATCAGAACCTTGAAGACGCCTTGACATCGCTGGACGAAAACACCTTGAATCTCATCAAAGATCTCAGAACCACTACCTCTTTGGAGTTTCTTCATGCGGCCCATCTCGCACGCAAAGTAATCCAAACCTTTGCTCTAGACCTTTTTGATTCAGCGCTCAATCGCTCTGATACCACCCTTCCGCAAGCTCGTTTATTAGCGGAAAAAATCGACGCTCTTAGAAAAGGGCCAAATCACGGCTTTGACTACGAAGATCGCCGGATTTTCTCTCTCTTAGCCGAAGAAAAAAATGAAATGTCCTGGCGCCCTTGGCTCAATCGACAAATGATCACTGCAACTTCTGTCACCGCCCTCAGCATCGGAATGCTGATAAGCGTGCCTCTGAGCGGAGGAACTTCGACTCCAGGCGTCCTCCCGGCGCTTCGTTCGGCACTTCAAGTGTTTTTCACCGGTTCCCTCGAGGCCTCTAGCAGTCCCACTCTCGGTTTATTCGTGAGCGGAGCCGCCATTGCGTCCAGGGGACTCATGATGGGTGACAGCGCTCTGAACCTCATTGACCGCTACCACTCTGACGGAATCAGTGGCTGGCTCAACTTTGATTCGGCATTTGATGCTCTGAAAATCATTTCAATGGCGCCCACTCCGATGGCAAAAGGCGTTCCGAGCTTCAGGGGCAATCCTATGCAATGGTCAAAAAACCTGATCGCCCAGGGACAGGTGATGTCGCGAGGAACTCTTACTTTCGCTGAACCTGCCTACGGAATCTATCTTTACACCTTTGCCAACCAGCTCTCAAAAGAGCTTTCCAACCGCCTGGGCGTTGACGTAAGCCCAGATGAAATTCGCCGCAAAGCCGCGCTTCATGTCGCCTCGGGCTTGTTTAACTATTTTATCAACAAGGCTTACTTAAATGCTGGGAACTACGGGCCAAACCCCGATGGGTTTAAAGTCGGACTAGGAAAAGACAAAAATACTTGGGACATCTTCGTTAATAAAGTAAAGAATTCGGTCAATCCCTACCGCGCGATGAAAACCTCT
>JAHFAC010000017.1 GCA_023250755.1 Bacteriovoracaceae bacterium
ATCCTCCTTCAAATGTCATTCCTCTCCGGTAACACTTACTTCTGAGGCAATACGCACCGCTTAAATTTATTTACTTAGATATCTTATTTGGATTTTTTACCTAGTTCCACCCCGGCATATACCGAAAGCCGACAAAGACTTTCTTTCCTTTTCCGACCTGAACTGTCTTTTCAGAAAGCGGTGTACTAGCACCGACCGGACGCAGCTTCACCGTATGGGTCCCAGGCTCGACCACGATGCGCACTACCTGCAGATCCTTAGGCAAAAGCTGCCAAGAACGGACATCGGCTTGGTCAGAGAGATACATCGCTAGCCGAGAGAGCTCGCCTAGAAGCGGACTATTGGTGCGCTTGCTCACTTGATCAGCGACCACTTCTTTGGCCACAATGCCAGCCACTTTTCTTGCAATAATAGCAGCGTATTTCTCGTCTAAATTTTGAATGGCAGTGGATTCGATATCATGAAGGACGGCAGTACTCGCCAGGTCCTGACCGTCCAACTCAACTCGAGCGAAGGATACCGGGTTAAAGCGCTGGGTAAACTTTGGGATCGAATGGAAACCAGGGTCAGGGACCTTTTTAGGGGAAATTCCATTTTCATAAAGAACAATAATCTCACTTTTTTCATTTTTTGGATGAAGCCGCTTGGCTTCAGTGTGATCATCGCTTGAAAGCCCAAATTCACTATCCCATCGATCCATCTCCTCAGACATGCCTGTCAACCACGCCATCCGCCAAAGATCACGTCCAAGCCCAGAAAAAGTCGGCTCCAGCTCCCATGTTTTTTTATAATCGATGTAAGCGTCGTTAAAATTCCCCTCCGCTTCGTAAATCACACCCGATAAGTAGCGGGCAAAAGCGTTCTGCTTGTACTTGCGCTGTCCTTCGGTCACCATCAGATGGAGCTTGCGGTTGACTCTTCTGGCCTCGACCAATGCATTTTCGTAATCTCCCATGAGAGAATAATTCATCGCAAGGTAGGTGCTGATCAGAACGTTTTCGAAATCCTCAGCTTTGTAATCTTTTATATTATCAGAAGTGAGAAGAGTCGCGCTCTCAGCTGCCAGACTCGTGTAATCCTTGATCTCGGCAACTTTATCAGCCTGAAGAAAAACTCGATTGCTCGCTTCGAATTGACCAGCAGAATGGAGAGCTAATCCCAGATCAAGCAGATAGAGAAGAAGATCTCTCCCATTCTCACCTTGAGCTTTGACGCCAGCCTCTAAGTGCTGCGCTGCTTCTTCATATTTTCCGTCACGAAAAAGCCCATCTATCGAACGATCGCTCATACGAGCAGACACACAGCCTGCGGTCACATTGACCACAGTACAAATCACAAGGAGAGCTCCTCTTTTGGCCCTCACAGCAGGACCTCCACTTCAAAGATTAGAGCCCAATGCTCTGCTTACTATATTTTTTACGGACTTCTTTATCTTCAGTGCAATCAATCGTCGAAGTATCGACGCTAGTCAGATTCATGGTGAGTTTGTAATAAATAAATTTATCATTACCCACCTGCTGAACATTGGTAGCCAGTCCCCCGCTCAGAATATAATCTGCGCCAATCTGCTTGCCGCGCTTCTTAGCGGTCGGGCCAGAAACATTTCCACCTTCATTGTAAGAATATTCTTCATCGAGCGTGCCGCGCTCCTGTTTGTTGACAAAGCGAACTTTGCCCGACTTAATCAGGGCAGTCCTGATTTTTTCAGTCAAAGACGACGTATCGATATGTTCTTCGGTTCGATTCTGAACCTTTTCGACAATGACCACCGGTGGCTTTGGCGCTTTGGACACATAATCACAAGACACCATGGCTTTAATCACCGTATCGGCCATCTGCTGCATGTCAGCTTCATTAAATTTATCATCCAAAAGCTCTACGCGAGTGGGGTCGTCGTACTCTCCTTTGGTAAACGCCTTTGGACCACAGCCACCTAAGGAAATAATCAGAAGGGTAAAAGCAGAAAGACCAACGACTGCCCAAACAAGACGATTTAGACGCATAGCAACATCTCCTACGTTGTATTTTACCAAATGGGTTTCTCTTATTGTTTCCATAGACTCCCCCAAAAAAGCAAGAAACTTTCAAGCAGGAGGACAGACTCCCTGGTATAGGACCTGATATAGGAATAAGCTCACGGATGGAGATTTCAAGAATGAAAATTTTTGCGCCTGACTCCACGCCTATCTATTTAATCTCTTCGCTGATCTCTCGGCTAATCACTTGCCTGATCACTGGATGGGTTCTGATTACCTCCCCCCTCACCGTTCTCGCAGGTCCCATTCATGAAACGTTCTTTCAGTCGAGTGTTCCAACCTTGGATCAGATTGAAGAGTGGTCTAAACTGCCTGGCGAACGGAGCTATCTGCTTCAACTTCAAGACCCTCGCTCTTGGGACCTCGAGCCTCTTCTTCACTTGCGCGGTGCCGATCGGATTCGAATCGAAGTCACCCATTTTCCCGGGCATGACACGATTGCAACCTGGAAAAAACTCGCCGCTCAAGGGAGCGAGCTGATCGGACTGGGCACCGGATTACCGACCGAAGATGAGATTGCCCGACTGAACTTGATCGGATTCTCCCACATCGCTCTTGTCCTAGGGAGCGCTCCAGGACAAGGCGAGGGGGCGAGGCTTACAGCCCTCAAAACATCTGTGGCCCTTACATTTGCAATGAAGCGCTATCCTAAGTTTGTAGAAAAACCACTCTTCATGGAGATTCCATCTTCCACACCCCTTCTTTTCGTAGCAGGATTTTGGCCCAGGTACATCCCAATGGATGTGTTGAATCTCCTTCCCCATCCCAAGCGGATCCGAGTCGAGGGACTTTATCCAACCGACCAGGATTTTGAATATCTCAAAAACATCCATACACTTGAAGAAGTCACGGTTGATGCCGATTTTGCTCCGGCCCATGGTGATTTGTGGAGCAAATTCGGAACCACTCCTGTCCGCTGGCGTAGCAGGAACTCCATTCCACTCCCCAAAGCCTTTGCGGATTTCGTTGCAAGCTCGGCCTCGGGCGGAAAGCGCATGCTTTCGCTTGATCAGGACGAACCCCTCACAGCTCGGGATCGTGCGCGGCTCGAATCCAGCCCAATCGCCGTAGAGTGGACGCATGCAGCAGGTAGCCGATGAGTCCTGTTCCATCCCCCTCCTCAGTCTCTTCAGTACTTAAACGCCATCTGATTTTCGTAAGTGGAAAAGGCGGGGTTGGAAAAACCAGTGTTTCACAAGCAATCGCACATTCTCTCTCAATTCAGGGCCAGCGCACCCTCTGGGTTGCCTTTGATGATCCCCTTCGTCCACCGGGTGAACTTCGCAAACTCAGCCCAACCCTTCATTACCTGAATTGCGAAGCCACCATTGCATTTGAAGAGTACTCCGCCATGAAGATCGGGGCTGCCACCCTCACTCGAATTTTTCTTCAAAACAAACTCGTACGCTATCTAGCCAAAGCCACACCGGGAATGCACGAACTTTTCGTACTCGGTAAGGTCTGGTTTGAGCGACTCAACTATGATCATGTGGTAGTGGACATGCCCTCTACCGGCTATGGATTGGCGATGTTCCAAAGCACTAAGAATTTTACCCGCCTCTTTCGCGGTGGACCGATTCATAAAGACGCCGAGGCCATGCTCGAAACCTTCGCTAATCCGACGCAAACCGGTTTTCTCATCATCGCCATTCCCGAAGAGATGCCACTCCAAGAATCTCTGGAACTCAATGGGTTCATGCTGGAATTATTCCCAAAAAACCCTGCCGCATTCCTGGTCAATCGCCGTTTTCCTCACTCCACCGAAAGCGCAACCCCAGAAAATTCACCTGAGAGCTGGGAAAACCCGATCCCCACCTCTGCCGAAGATTACGTACACAAGCGAGTGATTCTTGAAGAGTACAATTTAAGGCTCTGGAGAAATGCAAAAATCCCAATTGAAGAGGTAGCATTCATTCTTCCCACTCCCCAAAATCAGATGATCGAAGGGATTGCCTCTGAGCTCAAAACACGGGGGCATGTGTGAAGACCTCTTCCATTGATGCCATCCTTCAAAAACGGCGAATCATCATCACCTGCGGCACAGGCGGAGTAGGAAAAACCACGCTCAGCGCCGCATTGGCACTTCGAGCCGCTTGCTTGGGAAAAAATGCGGCCGTCATCACCATCGATCCCGCCAAACGACTTGCCACTTCGCTCGGGCTCGGTGAGCTCGGAGATCAGCCGCTGGATCTCACACCTCAACTCCGCCGAGCGCACCTCAAGCTCAAAAAACAGGGCCTGGACATCTCAACAGAATGCAAGGGAACACTCGCCGCCCTCATGCCCGACACTCGACGCACTTTCGAAGCCTTCATCCACAGCCTGAACCCATCACCCGCCGTAACGGACCAGATTCTCAGAAATCCAATCTTCCAGATTTTCGCGCGAGAATTTTCGGGCAGCAACGAATACATGGCCCTAGAGCGCCTCTACGCCCTCAATTTACAAAAGCGCTTTGATTGCATCATCCTGGACACCCCGCCCAGCCGAAATACTTTGGCCTTTTTGGATGCCCCCAAATTGCTCACCCGATTTTTTGAAGAGCGATTGATCCGATGGTTAGTACTTCCGACCAATAAAATCGTATCCATGGGAATGAAAAAAGCCCTCGGAGTCCTAGAAAAATTAACCGGCAGTGGATTCATGACCCATCTCTTTGATTTTGCTTCCGCCCTTTTCGAAGTGCAGGTCGCTTTTTCATCAAATTTAAAGAAAATCACAGAACTCCTAGAATCCGAGGAGGTCGGCTTCTTGGTGGTTTCAGCGCCAATCTCGGGTGCAGCCCCTGAAATCAGCCACTTCATTGAATCCATTGAGAATCACGGCTTCCATTTTGATGGGGTGGCCTTGAACCGCACATTAGGATATCTTCGGAAAGGGAGGACGGATAAAAGAAAGAAACCAAATCAGCTGGCTTTTCAAATCCTAGACGCCCTCCAAGATCGTGAGGCAGAGGTAACTCGACAACTGCAGGGGGTGGTTCCGGCTTACTTTACAACACTTCCTGAACTTGCCCGGGACGTTCATTCGATTGAGGACTTGATTCATGTGGCTACCGCTTTTGACTCTATTAATCGTTAACTCAGTGAGCACAATCCACGCCTCTGCAAAGGAGGATCAAACCCTCCACTCAAGTATAGGTCCTACGTCAACCGAAGAAGCTGGGGTTCTCTGGAAAAAAGGCAATCAAGCTTTTGAAGAGAAAAAATACCCCGAGGCTGTGCGATCGCTGGAAAGACTCATCCACCGCTATCCTGCTTCAGCTCATTTTTTCGAAGCTCATCGCTTGCTCGGAATAGCGCACCTAGAGAATCATGAACCCCACCTTGCGATCGTCCCCCTTAAATATTTTGTCGAAGTAGAGAGAAAAAGTAGCGCAGGGCTTCAGACCCGGCTTGCCTTAGGACGAGCCTTACTGGATCTCAAAAAATTTCATGAAACGCTGCTCCTTGCAGAAGAGTTGCTTGTTGAAAAAGGAACAAGCAATGAGGTTTCAATTGCAGCACTGCTGATGAAAGCCCGGGCGCTCATGGGACTCAACGAAGACGCGCGCGCCACTCAATCTCTCGACTCAGCAAAAGTTAAACTGGAAGCGCAAAAAGAACCCTCCCTGCCCCTGAAGCCATTAAAAGGCCAAGCAGCCTGGCTTGAACTCAAGCTTAAGATCCGAACTTGCGAAAAATTTCCAACGAAAGGCTCATTGACCGAAGAGCAAATCCGAAATCAGCTGAATCGACGGGGAACCTGCCTCAGCGAGGCGTCTTTACTCCACCTGAAAACACTCGAGGCCGGTGATCTCGATTGGGGGCGACAGAGCGCCCTGGAGCTCAGTTCCTCTTTCCAAGATTATACAAAAGCTTGTAAAAACCCATCCAATCCACCCCCTTTGGCCCGCCCAGAAAAACGGACGAAAACACAGCTCAAGCAATATCGGTCCGAGTTGGTGCAGCTCCTGCAAAAAGAGTGTGCCGAAAAAAGAGAAAAAGCTGAAACTCTTCTTTTGAGCAAGAAAGAAAAATCTCCATGAACCGGAACAAAATCAACCCGCTCAAGCGATTGTTAGCTGATCGAATTCAAAAACATCAGAAGGCCCTCTCTGAATGGCACCTCTCCTATGCCAAAAAAGCGCCGCCTCCCTTCTATTGCTCAGTTGACCTTAGAGACTCCGGACACAAGATCGCGCCAGTGGACAGCAATCTCTACCCCGCTGGATTCAATAACCTCTGCCCAGATGACCGGCGATCGGCCCCACCCATTCTCCGTGCCCAAGTCGAAGCCATCGCTACACACATTGCCCAAGATACACCTAAAAAGATCTTGATTCTTCCAGAGGCCCACACCCAAAACACTTTTTACATCGAGAATCTTTTTTATCTCCGTGAGCTCTTGATCAATGCTGGTTTTGAAACAGCAATTGGCTGGTATCCCGACGCTCCTTCTCCGATTACTTTGACCTCAGCCAGTGGGAAAATCCTTGAGGCCCATCCCCTCAAAATCAAAGACGGTCGGGCCATGACCGATGACTTCATCCCCGATTGGATCCTCCTCAATAACGATTTTTCAAGCGGTTACCCAAAACCCTTGGACTCGCTCAGGCAACCCATTCTGCCAAGCCATGTCTTGGGTTGGCACTCACGGAAAAAAAGCGAGCATTTTACCCATTACAATCACCTTGCCCACGAATTTGCCTCGATCCTAGATGTCGATCCCTGGCTCATCCAAATCGACACCGAAGAGGTCGGGCCAGTGAACTTTAACCAAGAGGAAGGGATCGAGTCCGTGGCAAACACCGCTGCCCGAATTCTAGAACGAACCCAAGCAGCCTATGCTGCTCATCAAGTGGAACAAAAACCGTTTGTTTTTATTAAAAACAATCATGGAACCTATGGAATAGGAATCATGGTCATCCGCTCACCTGATGAACTTCGGCAAATGAATCGAAGGACTAAAAATAAAATGAGCGTTGGAAAAAATCATCTTCCAATCGATAGCGTAGTGGTTCAAGAAGGGATCCCCACCGCCACATTAGTGGACCGGCTAGCTGCCGAACCCGTGATTTATCTTGCGGGGTGTGAGTTGATCGGTGGATTTTTAAGAACCAACACAGAAAAAAACACCGAAGAAAATCTCAACTCCGCTGGAATGGTCTTCAAAATGCTTTGCATGTCCGATCTCAGGCAAGGCGAAGAAGCCACTTTGGAACTGGTATACGGCTCAATTGCACGAATTTCTGCCCTTGCCACCGGACTCGAACTCGCCGAACATCTAAACTTGGTAAATCTGGTGAATCCAGAAGCAAAAACTAAATCTCAAAAAACAGGGGCGCTCTTATGATCCATGAAAACGTCTTACAAGTGATTGGCAACACTCCGATCGTCCGCCTCAACCGAGTCGCTCCACATACTGGCCCTGAATTTTACGTGAAACTTGAATTTATGAATCCAGGCGGATCCATTAAAGACCGCATTGGCTGGTGGATGATCGAAGACGCCGAAAAAAAAGGGCTCATCAAACCGGGAGGAACCCTCGTCGAATGCACCAGCGGAAACACCGGAGTCGGGTTGGCCATTGCTGCGGCCATTAAAGGTTATAAATGCATCTTCGTTCTACCCGATAAGATGTCCCAAGAAAAAATTAAAAATCTCAGGGCTTTTGGCGCCAAAGTAGTCGTAACCCCCACTGCTGTTGAAGCAAGCGATCCTCGGAGTTATTACTCAGTTGCCCGTCAAATCGCCAAAGACACGCCCAATTCGGTTCACCTCCACCAGTACGACAATCTTTCAAACCGTGAATGCCACTATAAGCTGACGGGACCTGAAATTTTCAAGCAAATGCCCGAGATTGACGTGTTTATTGCTGGGATTGGCACGGGAGGAACCGTTTGCGGAATTGCAAAAGCCCTAAAAGAGAAAAAGCCCTCGGTTCAGGTGATCGCCGTCGATCCAATCGGATCCATTGTTTATGAGGTATTTAAAACTGGCAAGTTCACCACCCCGCCAAAGACTTATAAAATTGAGGGAATTGGAGAGGACTTTATCCCCAAGAACTATGACTTTTCGGTCATCGATGACATTGTTCAAGTGGAAGATAAAGAATCTTTTTTGATGACCCGCGATCTCCTCCAAAAAGAAGGCTTGTACGCCGGAATTTCTTCTGGCTCTGCGGTGGTAGGCGCCCTTCGATGGGCAAAAAGAGAAGGAGCGAAACTCAATGGCAAAAAAATTCTGATTATCCTCCCTGACAGTGGCAACCGTTACCTCTCGAAAGCGTTTGACGACGACTGGATGCGCGAAGCTGGATTTTTAGATCGGCCCTCTCTCGGAACTGTCGGAGACCTGCTGCATGGCCGGCCACAAAGCCAAATTTTGATGGCAAAGCAAAATGATAAAATCTCAGCAGTCATTGATCTGATGCGTGAAAAAAGCATTAGCCAACTCCCAGTCGCCGACGATGCGGGCTGGATCAAGGGACTTGCAACCGAAGGGACCCTTCTTAATGCGCTCTACGAAGGTCGAATCAAAACCAGCGACACGATCGATCGACTCATGGACTCTTCGCTTGAGTTCGTCACGCCCGATGACCCCATCGAAAAGGTTTCACGCCTAGTGACTGCCGGAAAAGTTCCGCTCGTAAACGACCCTACCCACGGCGGAAAGCTCTTAGCAATCCTCACTAAAATTGACCTGCTGACTTACTTGGAGAATCGGATATGACTGAAAAATCCTCGCAACACGGTTTTGGAACCCTGGCCATCCATGCAGGTCAGGAACCAGAACCCCAAACCGGCGCTGTCATGACTCCAATTTTTCAAACCAGCACCTATGCCCAATCCTCGCTCTGAAAACACCGAGGTTATGAATACTCGAGAACCGACAATCCCACCCGGACTGCATACCAGGCTTGTGTTGCGGCACTCGAGGGCGGCAAGCACGCGCTGGCCTTCGCCTCCGGACTGGCTACGACCGACGCAGTCCTGCATCTACTCAAGGCCGGAGACCATGTCCTTTGCTGTGACGATGTGTACGGAGGAACATTTCGAATCTGCGACAAAGTCTTTAAGCGACTCGGGATTGATTTTACATTCGTCGATCTCTCAGACCTAAAAAAAGCTGAGGCAGCCTTCCGTCCCAATACGCGAATCCTATGGATGGAGACTCCCACTAACCCGATGCTCAAGGTCCTCGATATTGCTGCCCTGACCGAGATCGCACGCCGAAAAAAAGTCATCTCTGTCGTTGACAATACCTTTATGAGTTCCTATTTTCAAAAACCACTCAACTTGGGCGCGGACGTGGTTGTCCACAGCGTGACAAAATACATGAACGGCCATAGCGATGTCGTGGGTGGAATTTTAGTCACCAACAATTCAGAACTCTATCAAGAGCTGAAATTCCTCCAAAATGCCATCGGTGGAGTGCCGGGACCGATGGATTGCTTCTTGGTCATGCGTGGCCTGAAAACCCTTCATGTCCGGATGGAGCGCCACGCCGAGAACGCACTCGAGATCGCACGCTATCTCGAGACTCACCCCAAGATCGAACGCGTGATCTACCCTGGCCTTGAATCCCATCCCCAGCACGCAATCGCACGCAGACAGATGTCGGGTTTCGGTGGAATGATCACTTTCTTCATCCAAGGTGGCCTAACCGAAGCCCGCACCTTTCTAGAAAAAGTGCGGATTTTTGCCCTGGCTGAAAGCCTAGGCGGAGTGGAGTCTCTGATCGAACACCCCGCCATCATGACTCACGCTAGCATTCCAGCCGAAAACCGCAAACAACTCGGCATTCATGACAACCTCATCCGAATCAGCGTTGGAATCGAAGATGTGATGGATCTAAAAGCGGATCTGCAACAGGCACTTGCCAAAGACTGACCTAGGACTAACCCAGAACAGGTGATATTTTCTCCTTGAACTTTGCACCCTTACAGCATACAACCAAGGGATTCATGGCAAAATTAAAAAGACTTTTAAAACAATTGCTTAAGACTCACTCTCGCCTCGCCCTAGCTTAGTTGGACCTCAAGTGAGTCGAATCAATCGTTGATCCATATCTAAAATCACTGCGGTGCAGTCTTGACCGGGCATCGCATCTGAGTCTGTCAATTTTGATTTCACCCGGAAAACTAACTCATTTAAACTATCTGACGCGTCACCGCCTCGAAATCGATCCAGAAGTTTTGCTGCCTCGACTGCGCCCCCCACTGCATCCAAAAAACCGTCTGAAACTAACACTAACCGATCGGCTGGACTCAGCTGAACTTCTACCTCACTTGAAGGGAGCTTCCCTCCCCTTAAACTCAAGAGACCTCCTTGTGAGGGAAGAATGCGAAACTCTTGACTCGCAGGAGAATGAAAAAGGCAAGAGCTGCCAAATTGAGTGTATCTTAGTTTAAAATTTTTGCGAGAAATCACCCCATAAAAAAGTGAAAGTTGGTCCTTTTCACTCAAAGTCACCAGGAGCTCATCACAAATTCGCTGGACAGTCTCATGACTTGAGCGCACCTCTCCTGCCGAGAGCTTCATAGCCACTCTCATCAAAATAGAAAGCACAGCGCCTGAGAGCCCATAGCTAGAAGAGTCCGAAAGCACAAGTGATAACTGGCTCCGATCCTGAGGTTCTGCGAGGTCAAAATAATCCCCACCCGAACGCATCCCAGCCAGATAGCGACTCGTGATTCGAAAGCCTTTGATATCCGGAAATCTAACGGGTAATTTTGATTTTTGAAGCCGCTCAGCAACTTTGAGATCTTCATGCAAATGCCCAAGGAGATCTGAAAATGAGGCGTTCAATTTGGCCACTTCTTCCCACATCAGAATTTGTTGATACTGGCGCAATTTACTCACTACCTCTAACGTGCGAAAAGGGTGAATCAAGATATCATCCACCCGTCCTTGCTTTAAAACTTCAGGTACGTCAGAGCCCTCTGGCACCAAAAGAAAAATCGCTCGTCCTCGGCGATCTAATTCTGACAAAGCTTCATTCAGTCTTGGTAGCGCGCTATCCACAAAAATCACTTGTCCAGGCTCAAATTTATTTAAAAATGCTTCTTGAAAAGGATGGATCGTGGCTTGGAATTCTTCATTCAGAGCCTGAGCCAAGACTTTAACCCAATGCTCTTCAGTAGTCTTATCTACAGCAAGAATACTGATCCTTAAATTTTCTTTTAAAACTTCTTTTACAAGAGCTCCCATTTTTTTCTCCGCTCTTTAAAAAGCACGAATCTGATAATGCAAGAGATAGCGCGTGTCACCCAATTCGCGATAAGAGGTCCCGATCTCCTCAGTGTACCAACTCATGGCAAATTCGGCAGTTTTTCGGCGAAGTCCAATTCCTGCTGAAAAATATCCACTTCTCCATCCCCCGCGTAAAAAAAATTGGTCACGAAAATCAAACTCCACTCCCGAGGACAATCGCCCAAAAAGACTCATCGGTGAACGACTCGTCACATCCCTGAGAGCCAGGGCAAAATTGAGCGATCCTCCTTTGCCCATCTTTGGCTGAACGCCAAAGGAAGCGTCAAAAGACATGGGCTCATTGGCCGGGGTGCCACTGGTATTTTTTGCTAATGAAAGAATAGTAAAACTTCCAAAATGCGCTCCTAGGATATTGCGTGCTACAAGGTTAATGCTGGGCAAATAAGCGATAGGAAGTGTGAGAGCAAATCCTGCCGTATGTGAAACAGCGGATCCCTTGGCTAAGCCTTGATCATACCCAAGCGGGTCTGTCGTACTGGGAACGACAAGATCTCCTGAGGCCTGGTTCACCCACTGAAGACTATACCCCATCCTGACTACACCCCCAGCTAAGCGCACCCCTGCACCAAACGCAGGAATAAAAAGGTATTTGCTCCGATAGCGGATATTGCTCCCATCTGAGGTGGCAGAAATTTCATCTTGCATCAAAATCCCAAACCCAAATCCCCTCGCTCCAAAATTAGGAAAAATCGCTCCACTTACTCCCGGAAATTTGTCAGTTTTTCGCATTAACGTAGATGCGTAATTGCTTAAGCTGAATACTTTATAAAAATTGCGATCCACGATGTTTAAGTAGTCCGTATTGGACTGCATTTGAAAGTTAAGAGGCTCAAGTTGCATGTATTTCACCTTGCCAAATGCAGCAGGATTGTAAAAAAGAGCTGCAGCCCCATCATCGATGAAAGGAAAATAAGCATCCCCCATCGCAGCGCCCCGACCTGAAGTATAACGCGAGCCCGGAACCAGATCCTGCCTTGCCAAGAGGAGGGAGCTGGGCAGTAAACCCCCGCCTAAAATCAAGAGATAAAAAAACGCCTTAAAATTAAAGCGAAAAATCTCTTTCCGAAAAAGAGCCATACCCCCCTATCGGTAGGAGCAAGGCAAAAGTTATGGAATTAATTCAATGTTTTCAGATTCAATACGGATTGATTTACGATCCTTTTAATAGTATACTAAACATATCAACTAATGTGATTCGGGATGTTTATGGGGGAAATTTAGTCCAATGCTTAACCCTTTCTGGTTAATCCTTTCTCTCAATCTTCCGAGAAGACCTGAGAATGGCTCATAACAAGGGCCATTAAAAGATTGGGAGAGACCCATGCTTTTGAAGGCAGATATCCCGGGGTGGGCAAATTCCGTAATTCAGACTTTGCTTCGCGCCTTAAGGGAACGTGACCCTTATACCTATGGGCATTGCCTTCGCGTCGCGAGAAATGCACGTCTCCTTGCCCAAGCAGCAGGCCTTAATGAGAGCGACCAGCGGGCGGTGGAACTGGCCAGTATTTT
>JAHFAC010000338.1 GCA_023250755.1 Bacteriovoracaceae bacterium
GAAACAACAACAGCAAAAATAGCAAAAATAGGATGACTACTACACTTAATCGGGCTTTCATGACCCATCTCCCTTTAATTCATTTTGAGTTAACTTAAAAAATACAGACTCTAACTGATAAACCTCGGTCTTCTTGCCCTTTCGCGTAGAGTTTGCTGAATAAACGGTAATGATACGATCCTGAAATTCAGAAATTTCTTTCTTAATCAAAGGAATCACTTTCGGATCCAGTGCAAATCCCACTCCGCTAATCTCACGTTCTGAAACCTGTTGAAGATCGAGTGCCTCCATGGCCTTCTTTAGAATCTGTCGATGATAATTTCGAATCGCCTCAGATGGAAATCCGGCAGGTGATATCACATAGTCTTGAGTGACTGTCCACTTGGCACCACGACACTTAAGAAGACCCAAACGCTTTAATCGATCCAGTGCTAGTTGAACTTCAGCCCGAGAAATCCCAAGGCGTCGTGCAATCCAGGCAAGGTTCGATCTGAAATCATAACAATCCACTAGATTCAAAATAGCAAAACAATACCAATCAGAAACAACATGAAACATATCCATCGTCAACTGGTGGCCTGACAATTCTTTGCTCACCGAATTGAGAAGCTCTGCCTCTCCCAATTTTTTGCTTTTTTCGTCTTGAATCAGATGAACCAGGTGTTTGATTTCAAGCGGGCTTAGACTCAGCGCCTTGGCGATCCGAAATGCAGACTTGAAGCTAAGCGAACGTTTTCCGCGTAGGATTTCTGAGAGTTCCCCTGGGCTTAATCCCAGTTGTCTTGCAAAAGCTCGTTGTGAATATCGTGGATTGGCCCTCAATCGCCGCACTAATTCTTCACTCAAAAAACTTCGACAAGAACTCGCCTCAAGAAACATTAATTCATAAAGTACTCAAACAATCGACGAACCTCAATCTATATTTGGAATAAATGATCCAAAATTGGATCGTTTTGTTCCAAAACTACTTTCATTCTCTTGTACAAAAGCCGACCCTCATTTAGTGTCAGTTTTACGAGCTTAATTAAAGAGGAAAGGGAAACCCAAATGAAACTAAAATCACTTTGGACTGTAATAATCTCAATGATCCTAATCATGATGGGCTGTGCATCAAAAGAAGAAATCAAACAGCGTCAAAAAAATGCTTTTGACGTCTCAGGCGAATATACCACAGTCCCCTCTTCACCCACTCAGCTCACTTTCAAGATTACGAATGAATCAGAACGCTATGACATTCGCCTTGAAATACCACGAGAGGGACTGACTTCTTCTGAGACTGAATTTTTCAAAAGGCAAGGAATCGAGCCACAAGGCGTTATCGGTTTTTTTGGTAACCCTATGGTCTTGGGAACCGGTAAGCAAAACGAATTCGAAGGCGGTGAAAACATCTCGGATGATTTTGGTGTCACCAGCCGTTTGTATATTCATAGCAATGAGTTTGCTTATAGCGGTGACTTGAAGATTCAGTATCGATTTTCAGCAACCGTAAAAAAATCAGACTTTGTCATGCGAGGCTCGCTTACTGCATCCGTCTTAGAAAGAAAAACTGAGACGGATCAGTCAGGAAAAACCTCCACCTACTGGGGTCAAAGAGGAGAATTGGGACTGACTTTCGAAGCGAGAAACGGAGATGCTTTTTTTAAACAATATTTTGGCAATTGGTCTGGCAGTGTCACTAGAAAGACAGCGATAGAGGGAACTTTCAGCGCTGTGAGCGGCTTGCGAATTGATAAAATCGCTTCTGATTCTTTTAGACTAAACCCTTCTCAACGATCAATCACCTATCAAGGCAAGAATTTTGAATTCATCGACGCCGCTTTTCCGATAGGTGATCTAAGTGACCAGGAATTTCCGACGATTGAGATGCGCTTTAATCGTTTGGGCACGGATGAGCGCCTAGTTTTTTTCGGCAACGTGATGAGTCTAGGGGACCTCACCGGCTCAGTTGTTTACATCCAGAACGGGATCGAAGAGAGTGTCGGAAGTTTTCAGTTCAAGAAGGATTAACATTAGATAACTCAACTATTGCGCCCCTGGCCTTTAAAAAACTCGATTCCCCCGGTAATGTAGGGGTGAATCTGAGAAGTTTTGGAACAAACTCCAACAATGAAAGCGAAAAAAATCTATTGGATTTTAGCCTTACTCCTAGCCTCTTTGATCCAAAACCAAAGGGCCTACAGCGCTCCCCTCCCCTCTCAAGCACGAAAAGAAAATGAATCCTATGAACAAGCCTGGGCCAGGTATTGGAATGACTATGAGAAATTGAATCCTCCCGTCTCCCCGCTCTCCAAGACAGCCTATTCGGCAAGAGTGCCTTTCGATCATCTCGATTTAAACTCTGCTCCCTCTTGGGATTCTCTAGGTTCTGATTTCAGTTCTGTGCAGGAGATTTTCGAAAACTCTCGAGACGAACGTGCTTTGATCGAACCCGGTCGACCTGATTTTTTAAGACGCCTCTCGTGGCTCTATCCCGATGATGGTTGCTTTGCCCGAACGGCTCTCACTGGACAAAAGCTCGAGTCCTGGCATTATCCTCGCCCAGCCAAACTCTTTATTTTCGGAAACCTACAGGTACGAACACCCAATTCTCCTCGCGGATGGGTCTCGTGGTGGTATCATGTCATTTCAGTAATCGCTTTTCAGGGCAGAACCTATGTGTTTGATCCCGCCATTGAGCCCGGCCACCCCTTGCTCGTACTGGAGTGGATCAAGCAAATGGCCACCAATCCCAAAAAAGTCAGCTTAAGCCTCTGTAATGGTTATGCGTATGAGCCCGGGAATCTCTGCTATGAATCAACACGAAGTGCCGAAAACCAAGCCCTTTCACACCAGATTTATTTCTTACAAAAAGAATGGAATCGAGTCCTAGAGCTCAGACGCGACCCAAAAGAAGAGCTTGGAGAACATCCACCTTGGTTAGCAAGGTGACTCGACTGAGCGAGCCACCCGCAAAATACCCAAAACCTACTTGCAGCACCCCTCGCCTTCAGTCCCTTTGCAGCATTTACACATTCCAACACAGAATTTTTTTAGTCCTGCCAGAATGAGAATACTTGGCCAAGCAAGTCCCACGATCTTTTGACTGAGAATATCGAGATTTCCCAAGAGAAAAGTCAAACCAAAAAGCACCGTAAAAACCGCCATCATTTTGTGACATGGACAACA
>JAHFAC010000339.1 GCA_023250755.1 Bacteriovoracaceae bacterium
TTACAGAGTAAAAACTCGCTCACCGAAGATTCGTGGGAAAAGTTAGTCAAAGAGAAAAAACCAATTGCCCATCATATCATTCACGAACTCTACCGGTGCTCTGACGAAAAAGAGTACCAAGCCGTTCACGAAGCATATTTCAAAGCTGGAAAAGCTGGACCCCACGCCAACGGGAATCCCCCCGACGAAGGTTACGCGCTCTCCGTCGGCGTTCATCTTCTTCAATTGAACACAGTGGCCACGTCACCCAAGAGAAGAGTTACAGAAACTAACGGGGTCTGTCGCCCCGTCGAGCTCAATATGGGTTGTGAGACTAAGTCGTACTTTTACCCACGTTGGCGCTCCCTTGGTTTGAGATCGCCCATTGTGCATGTATGTCATTGCACATTTTGATTTTTTTGACCCTCCTCAAGGGGCGGAGATACTATAACCAGGACTTGTTTTGATTTTCGTTTTTCCGCCACTCACGCTATCGATTATGAAAGCACCGTCATTTTGGCAAGAAACGACATCGCCCGTAACGATCTGGGGTTGATAACCATGCCAGCATGTGATTTCCACTAAATTTCCTGAAGATGTCACCGCGTACAATCGGGATGCATATCTCACGATAGATCCATGGGCAGTGCCAAACGCCATCAGTAAACTAAAAAATATGATCTTCAACATAAAAGGTCTCCATTTTTCTGCAAATAGTTGATCTCTGAGACAAATCAAAAAGGGCACCTGCAGGCTCGGACCACGGGTGATCTCAATCCAAGGGAGCGCCAATTAGGGTATACGTAAACCTTAGTTTCACAGCCTTCTCTGATTTCGATGGGGCGGCAAGGACCTGCGTTTTCGGTCCCTCCAGCTTGGGCCGCACTGGCGTTAATTGTCGAAAGCGCTCCATTGCCATTTTCGGCTTGTTCGACCGAAGCATTCGCCGATCCGACTAAGAGAACAAGAAGAAAACTACTAAGCAAAGCCAATTTCATAGTGCTCACTCCTAAATTAAATCCGATTTAAGGAACCGCAAAACGCGGTTTTCGCCCGGCGGAAAGATATGCTCGTTACCGCAATCCAGCCAGTTCTTTGTGGGAAAAAAGAATGCCTAAGATTTCCATTTAGGAAAAAGTACCGACGCGTGGGAAAGATTTTTTTAGAAGTTTCAGGAAGCTGCTTATGGATTTAAGGACCAATGTTGGATAATTTGCAATCGGTCATATTCCTCGGCTATGCGTATGAAGCTGAGAAATCGTACAGAACACGAACAGGTCATTGAAATTAGAGGAAATAAGGGTGAAGTAAACGGCTTTTTGAAAGCCAGGAAATGCCGATAGAGCCTTCACATCTATATCTTGTAAATCAACGACTCTTGGAGAAACGACGATTTGACTTGGATATGGCATCGAGGCTTCTTTCACCTGTCTCTGCCCGAGAAGAATGTTCTTCAAAACTTCTGGTGCAAACGTCGTATCACTCGTATTGAAATTTTGCACGCCGCTAAAGTGTCCGTCCGTCGTTGCGCAATTCACGGTTGTCGTCGTGTCGTCCCCATAAGCAGAACCGCCGAGCCACAGAACACACACAAGAGACAAGAATTTCATAGCATTCCTCTCTAGTTAAGTTCAACTACGACCGGGATAGTACAACTTAAGGCAAATGAAAACCAGGTTAATATAACCTGAAATTAATCATTCTCTCTCCACAATTTGACCATTTTAGGTTAATAATAGGTTATGTACTACGCTGAAATCCGCCGGGATTTGCTCATTGCGATGAGAGGTAAGCTCTCTCAGACTCAGCTCAATCGCAAACTAGGATTTAAATTCAACCAGGTCTATAGGTGGGAAAAAGGGGCCTCGCATATTTCATGGCCAGACTTTCTGAGACTGGCAAAAGCGCGCGACCACGATATGACCAGAGTGCTGCTCTCCGTTTTCAAATTCAGTGCCCCATTGGACCGATATGACTTGTTCGTTCGTCGTCTAGTGGGTGGATCTAAAGTTTCCGAGATAGCTCGATTGAATGGCGTTTCGGTCTTTCGTTTGCGTCGCTGGCTTAAGGGGGTGTCACCTCCCGATCTAGAGGACATTCTCTCTTTAATAGACAGGCATACGCACGTTCTTCTCGTCTTCATCGAAATGATCACCGATGTGAGATTGATCGGTCCTCTTCGGAAGTCGTTTGAGGAAAGGCACCATGAAACACATCTCCTTCGTAACTTTCCCTCGAGTGGCGCAGTCCTTCGCGCTCTCGAATTGAGCGAGTATCAAAACCTTTGCCTGCACGAACCAGGTTGGATCAGCCGAAAAATTCGAATTTCCATGGAGGATGAAGTGGCGATCTTATCAGGATTGCTGAAGGCAAATCTCATCCGTAAACGAAATGGAAAGTTCACGACACTCTCGAAAAGTTTCGACCCACAAGGAGATTTTGAGGCGGGAAAAGCGCTGAGGCGCTACTGGCTCGAGCGTAGCTTAAAGTATGTTACGCAAACAAAGTCGCCATCGACTCGCGAGGCTCCCATCGGTCAACTCGTCTTCAGCTGTAGCGAGGAAGTCAAAGAAAAAATCGTGGATAGATATTCCGAGTTTTTCAGCGAGATACGCGGGATCATTGCTTCTGACGAAAAGGCTCCGGACCAGATCTGCGTGCTGGGGGTGCAGCTTTTAAATCCGTCTAAAATGTAAGTATCATTTTTTGATACCTCTGATGATTCCTCTTGAATTGCCATCTGTATCCGGTTTATTCGAAGGAGAACCCGGATTGGGCAAATAAATGGGAGATCTCCTGATGAAAAGGTGGATTTACAGTTTCACGGCTGTGTTCCTGATGATTTTTTTTGCGGATGCGGCCTTTTCTCGGCCTGTAACGAAACCGTTTTTCTACAGAATCTCTGGTAATGGAATCGACGCCAGGAAGGACGTTTTCATCCTAGGATTGCATCACTTCACCCGCGATGACGACTATCCCGGCTATGTCATGAATTGGAGATACCGGGGCGCTATCTTTATCGAGTCTGATCCGATGATGAACAACAAGCTCTTCAATACATATTATCAGGACCAGGAATTCCAATTGTTAAAACGGGAACCCCTAGACAAACTTCTAACTGCAGATCAGTTTACTTTTGTTAGGTCCAAAGTGATTCCCTTCCAGTGGCCAGACGGAAATAAGAG
>JAHFAC010000340.1 GCA_023250755.1 Bacteriovoracaceae bacterium
CCACCTTTTTGATTGGAAAGGGCGATGACGTGCATGGTTTAAAGAGAAACCACGCGAATATCTTTCACGAACACCGTGTCCCCCGGTTTGTTGTTCACTTCCTTAGATCCAAATTCGAACCGCATCTGGGCCACATGCCGTTCATCAAATTCCTTTGGTAAATCAGAAAGCGCAATCTCCGCGGTCTGCCACTCGGAGCCTAGACCGTTTGGAAAAAGCAAAAGCCTTCCCCGGTCAAACGCCTGAATATTTGAACGATCTTTAATCGCAATCGCCAAGTTTTCTCCGCCATGCTGACCTTTAGCTAGAAATACAATCTTCTGGGCCGCGAAATCTCTTGCCGGATTAAAAAAAAGATTGGCCCGGGCAAACGGCGCGACAGAGCTATTCGCTAGAACCAACATCGAGCGGTCCTTGTTGCTTTTAATTTTTGCGGCACCCTCAAAAATAAATCGGTCCGTGGCAATCCGCTCCCCGGGTCCTGTCTCGGCAACAGGACCGAGCGTCTCCTGAGGCAGAGACTCAACGCTTGCCGGAGCCGCAGAGACAGGCAAAGTTCCACCCGACATCGCTGCCCAATAAGGACTTTTTTCATCAATAACCTTGACGTCCACAAAGATCCGCTTGGTTGAAAAAAGACTGAACGCAGTGATTAAAAAAGCGAGGGATGTGATCACCCACGGCAGCAGCGCCGCCGGCCGCGGCTTCTCCACAACTTTGATCACCAATGGATATTCAGATTTTTTGGCTTTCTCAGAGCCTGAGGAAAAATAAATATCGGCCAACTGCTGCTGGGTCAACTCATGGGCCGTTTTTTCAGCAGTCACGGCATGGCCGTTGGTGGGGCGTTTTGCAAATTGGCTTGCGCCTGCGCGCAGCGATTCAATCAGCTTACTCATTGAGCAGGTTATTCTCTCTCAAAACTTTTTCAAGCTCAGCCACTGCCTTTTTCAGATCATTAAAATGAGAAACGTTTAGCGAGATCCCTTTGCCCGTGGGAATTTTCTCTTCCCCATCGCGCACTGAAGTATAGACCCGAATATCCAAAAGGTCGTAGCCCTTGAATTCTTTGATCTGAACCCACACCTCTTCGAATTTATTTTTTTGAAATGTCATGACGAGTTTGTTCATCGAGACACCATCCGGCTGGAAGTTTCTAAAGCATTTTTATAGAGTTTTAAAACGGGCGGAGCTAAGCTGAAAAAAGAATAAACTTGAGGCTGGGAACCCTCGTGAAACTGAAAAACGTTTTTTAAAAAAACACTTTCAGCTCGAAGATCCAATGTGGCTTCAGTATAGCATAGACATCGTCTACTGCAACAGAATTTGTTCCTCCCCTTTGCGCAAATCATCCATGCGCTGAACCTGACGGTCCATTCGTTTAAAGCTTTTGTCGGATATGTCCCGATATTTCTCATGGATTTTGTCCAACGACACACCCAAATCGTCAAAACGCGTTTTAAAATTCTCATAATCTTGGCGAAACTGATCCACCAGCTTCAGAATCTCGCCGGTATTCTTATGAAAATGAAAATTATCATAAGCTTGCCGGACTATGGACAATACGCCATACAACGAATACGGGGCGGCCAAAAGAATTTTTTGAGAAAGCGCCTCGTCCATAATTCCCGGACTCATCCGATGGATGTCTCCAAAGATCTGTTCGCTTGGGATAAATAGAAGCAAATAATCGAGCGTGCCTTCTTCGGGATTGACATACTCGCGTTTTTTGAGCTCACGGATTCTCTGTTTCACGTCGCGTATGAAGTCACTCTGAAACCGTGCTTTCTGCTCCTTGTCTTGGGCCTGAACCCATTGGGAATAATTCTGCAAAGGAAATTTGACGTCCATAAAAAGCTTGTGGCCGTCAGGCAGTATAAAGGTGTAATCAGGCCGCGTGTTTACGGTTTCTTGAGCAATGTTTTTCTGATAATGAATGCCGGGCTCCAATCCCGCGGCGCGCAGGATGTCTTCGGCCATACGCTCCCCCAACTCACCGCGAAGCTGGTTGTTCCCAATAATGGCGCGAAGCTCTTGTGAAGCAACGGCGCTGACAGTCACTTTTTCTTGCAGCGAATGAAACTGACTCCGGCTGTCTTTATCAAATCGGTTCAGGAGCTCTCCCAGACGCAGCAGTTCCTTATCCATGTTACCCACGTGCGACTCAATGGACTGCCGTTCCTGCTCCAAAAGCGCCTTCGTTTTTGTCTGCTCATGTGCAAAACGCTCGTTGGCGGTTTGGACAAACTGCTCGGTGTTTTGCCTCAGACGCGTCTCGACGCCCGCCAACTCGTCACGCAAGCCACCGGACAACCCGCTTTGAAACTGCTGAGTCAAATAAACTAAAAGAAAAATAATAACAGCGGCCAAAATGAAAAGCAATACAACCCAAAAGATCGGCATGGTCAAGACAGCGCCCCTCGTTTTTTTTCAACGAATTTCACGCGAAGTTCATACATCAGGTTTTCCATGATTTGAGATTCTTGGGCGGAGAGATTGCCCTGCGTTTTTTCGAAAAGCATTTGCAGGATGTCAATCAGGTACTGGGCTTGGCGCAGATCCGGTTTGGCTTCGGGACGGGCAGGATCCTTTATTTCCCCCAGCGCAGCCATGGCCTGTAGTCCCAACGAAGAAGCAAATGGAATGAAGCCGGGCTCAACATACGGCTCCTCTTGTGAGCCGGACTCATCGATCGTTTTTTTCTCCTGCTCGACCGACTGTTTCCAAGAATCATCAACTTTCTTCCGAGCGGTAAAACCGGTGGGATGTTCTTTAGGAGTTTCTTCCACAAGGACCCCCTAGTGAGAAGGGTTTAAGCGAATTTGGTGCGGTTGCGGCTGGCCCTGGCTTTGCGGCGCTTGATTTCGCTGGGTTTTTCGTAATGCTTGCGCGCCTTCAGAGCTTTGAGAATTCCTTCGCGCTCAATCTTTTTTTTAAAGCGCCTGAGCGCCTTCTCAAGCGGCTCATTTGGCGCAAGTTCTACTCGTGACATAGTGCAGGAATTATATCGGCATCCGACCCCCGTGTCAATCTCGGCAACAAGTTTTAACAGAAAGTTTTATCCTTCCTCACCGTCCTTCCCCCTCCGCACGTTGCAGACCGACCATACTTTTTTTCTGTGCCCTCCCTTCATGGGCCTCCCAAGCTTCGGCAGGGCCTGGCT
>JAHFAC010000341.1 GCA_023250755.1 Bacteriovoracaceae bacterium
AGCAACTTCCTATAAAAAATCGCACTCCACGTCCGCAACCTGGACTTATGGAGTGCCTCAACGACTCCTCACCAAAAACACTTGCACCCCTTCACAAGTTCCAGTAGATGAAAATGACAATAGATCATGAAGGAGCGGCAACCCTATGACCCTTACCAAGAAAGAATTGCTCTCAGCGGAAGTAAAACACATCGACATCAAAAAATATGATGTTGTCGCACTAGTAGAAGCCATGGGAGCCACTGCCTTTCAAGGTAGAAATTTAGGGCGCGCCTCGGAGATCTATGACCAAATGCTCCGTGACCAAAATTGCTCCGTGATTCTTTGCCTTGCCGGATCACTTTTCAGCGCGGGATTGAAGAACGTCATCTTAGACCTAGTCAACAGCAACATGGTGGATGCAATCGTCTCAACCGGTGCGATCATGGTGGATCAGGATTTCTTTGAAGGTTTGGGATTTAAACACTATCGCGGCTCACCCACTCTGGATGACAACACGCTTCGCGACATGGCAATCGATCGGATTTACGATACGTTGATTGACGAAGATAGCCTTCGAATTTGTGACAATACCCTTTGCAAAATCGCAGACGAACTGGAACCCCGTCCCTACAGTTCCCGTGAATTTATTCGTGAGATGGGTGCCTATCTCGATCGTCATGCTAAAAACCGCGACTCCGTGGTACTGGCTGCGTATAAAAAAAACGTCCCGATCTTTGTCCCCGCCTTTAGTGATTGCAGCGCGGGATTTGGCCTCGTTCTGCACCAAACCAGCCACCCTAAAAAACATGTTACCCTCGACTCGGTCCGCGACTTCCTCGAGCTCACCCAAGTGAAGCTGGCCACAAAAGACACCGGCCTTTTAATGATCGGCGGAGGCGTACCCAAGAATTTTGCTCAAGACACCGTTGTCGCTGCTGAGCTGCTTGGCAAACCCGCTCCGATGCACAAATATGCAATTCAAATCACGGTTGCCGACGAGCGGGATGGCGCCCTTTCAGGCTCCACGCTTCGTGAGGCTTCGTCTTGGGGCAAGGTTTCAACTAGCTATGAGCAGATGGTTTACGCCGAAGCGACACTCGCCCTTCCTCTTTTAGCCGGGTATGCTTACGGCAAAGGCTCCTGGAAGAATCGCAAGCCCCAGGAATTCAGTAAGCTATTTGAGAAAAAAGCGTAAAGCCACGAGCCTAAGCCTGGAATGCTGAATTCAAAAAACTCAGAAACCTCTCAAACAGTCGCCTCCCACTATGATGATCTAGACGCTTTCTATCGCGCGATTTGGGGAACGCACGTTCATCACGGCCTATGGATCAAGTCAGGCAACTCCGTCGAAGAGGCAACAGAAAATCTGATTCGTCTTGTAATTAAGCATGGGAAGATTTCACCTGGTATGAAGGTTTGCGACGTCGGTTGTGGATACGGCGGCACTTCGCGGTATCTTGCAAAAAATATCCAAGCCCAAGTTACCTCTCTCACGGTATCGAAAGCCCAGTACGACTTTATTCAACACACTGACCCCCAGAGTGAAAATCCAGTTTATTTATTGGAAGACTGGCTCTCAAATTCAATTCCATCAACCTCCATGGACACCGTCATTGCGATCGAAAGCAGTGAACACATGGTGGATTTCAAAAAATTCTTTGAAGAAAGCGCCCGGGTGCTCAAACCTGATGGGCAACTCATCATCTGCGCATGGCTTTCACGAGACAACCCATCTCGCATGGAACAGAAACACCTTTTACAACCCATCTGCACCGAAGGACGGATGCGACTGGCTACTCAGGGAGAGTACCTCAAATCCCTTTTCTCTGCCGGGTTTGAACTCGAATATTTCGAAGACCTTACCCTAAAGGTCAAAAAAACCTGGACCGTTTGCGCAAGCCGATTCATGGCAAAACTCTTCTCAGATAGAACCGTTTTGCGTTTTCTTTTGAAAAGCCCAAGTCAAAATAAGGATTTCGCAAAAACTCTTTTTAGAATTCGCCTTGCTTATGAGTTGAAAAGCATGAGCTATGGCTTTTTTGTGGCACGAAAAAAAGAGGCTGCCCTCTAAAACCAAGACAGCCCCGACAAACCCTAAATCGGATACGTAAATGTAACGCCAACACCAATGAAAGGGCCACTCAAATCCGTTTTGAGATCTCCATCACCCGTGGCATTCTTAGCCGTATCGCCCGCATTGATGCCCTTTGCAGCAAATGCATTTTTATGCGTCAGCGATCCTGAGTTCCATTGCATATAACCCGCCTCCCCCTGAAGGCTGAATAAGGGGCTGAGTTGATAAGCAACCCCCAGAGACCCCTTCATAGCGATGTTCTTACTTTCCATGACGATGTCATAACCGGCTGCACCACTCTCTAATTTATCTATGACCGAAAAACTGCCCCACCCGATTGCAGGACTTGCGTAAACTCGAAAATTGTCCGTCTTAACGAAAGCATAATTCGCCTGAAGTCCCAACATGCTCGCAGATAAACCGACTGTTCGCGTCGCAGCGGTTCCTGCGGCGCTTTGGCCGGAGATCTTCTTCGTGGTCATCGGTGGGATCGAAAAAAATGCGCCGACATCCAAGCTATCAGAAAAAGCATAACCTAAGTACATATTCGCTTGGATCGTATTACTCACCATCGGCGCATCAGCACCGTTCACCTTGTATAAACCACTGACTGCGGTGTTCATTGAGGTCGTACTTTCATTCAAAGCCACTGGATTTACAAAGCCCATTTCGGGTCGAAGTGAAAAAACGAGTCCCGTTTTAGCCTGGGGAGTGGTAGCCTCAGAAGTACTCGAGCCCGCCTTGCCCATTTCCGCCCGAGATTGCACGCTCAAGATCAATGTAAACAAGAATACAAAACCTATTTTCTTACTGAATCGTGACATAGAAAATCCCCCTCCTTAAGGAGTGATTAAAAACAACCGGCTCAGTCTATGAACACTCGATTCTTTTTTCAATCATTTTAGCAAATCACGACTAGCCGCATGAACACAACACTGTGTCAATACCATGACATCTGCTGGTGACACTTGCCCCAGCAACACTTGCTAATAAATAGAAGTTTCATTTAAACTATCAAGATGATCCGGATAAAACCCTCTTTTTTACTCATCACATCATTTATTGCAGTCGCTCATTTAGCTTTACCTAAAAAACTAATG
>JAHFAC010000018.1 GCA_023250755.1 Bacteriovoracaceae bacterium
TAGCTCTCGCGGTCTTGAGAAATCGAACAACCAAAAAAGAAATCATCTTACTGCAATCACCACAAGCTCTCCTGGAGCTTCTCGGCATTGAAAATTTTAAAAAACTGAAACCCTCTGATTACAAAATCCTGCTTGCGCAGAAAATCAAGAAATTAGCTAAAAATACCCTGAAATCAGGAGAAGAATGGACCCTCTCCGAAAGAACCCTTTTTGAACTCTTATCCCAATATCCCTATGTGCGCCTCGCCCAAAGAGAGCTCGAGACCGAGTTTGTCGCCGCCCGCCTTAATGCTCTGGGATATGATACTGTTCTCATCCCTGGAATCTCCGCCCTCCACGCATCAAACGGAGAGGACCCCAACACACTATCTCTCTTCAACTACACAAATTCGGTTTTTTCAGGTGAGCACGCCCTCATTCCAGAAACAGGGGTACGGCTGCTAGATGAACATGTAAAACAGCTGATTCAAAGTTTTGGATACAAAATCATCCCTATGCCCTCTGCCCAAAAAACATTGATTTTACATGGTGGACCCCACTGCATTGGGGAGTACTATCGCTAACGTAACCGCCTGCACCGCGATAAATCCCTTTACACTTGAGCCTATCCCATGCTACTTCCCTTTTTGAATAAAAAAAAAAGAACAAAAACGAAGTAATATTAGGTTGTTAAGGTAAAAAAATGGCAGGAAAAACAGCAATTAAAGAAAAAAAGGCTGAAATCATTAAAAAATTCTCTCGCGGGAGCACCGATACCGGATCCCCCGAGGTTCAAGTCGCACTCGTCACTACTCGGATCAATGAACTCAATGGGCACTTCAAAACCCATCAAAAAGACTTCCATTCCAATCGAGGCCTTTTGAAAATGGTAGGTCAGCGTCGACGACTTCTGAATTATCTCAAGAGAATCGATCAAAAGCGCTACCAGCAGCTGATTCAATCCTTGGATCTCAGAAAATAATTCGAGTTCCATACTACTTACCCACTTTAATTTTGAATCGAGAAACTACTCGAGGAGGACTTATATGATTCATCGTGTATCATGCGAAATGGGTGGAAAAACCCTGACCATCGAAACCGGCAAGTTGGCTAAACAGGCTCATGGCTCTGTTCTGGTGAGCTACGGTGACACCCGCGTTTTAGTTACTGCGTGCTGCGCGCCCGAACCCAGGGCGGGGGCTGATTTTTTTCCACTCACTGTCGAATTTGCTGAAAAATTCTATGCCGCCGGAAAAATCCCTGGCAGCTTCCATAAGCGTGAAGGCCGCCCTACTTCTGAGGCGACTCTCTCAGCGAGACAAATTGATCGTCCGATTCGACCCCTCTTTCCAGAAGGATTTTATTACGACACTCAAGTGGTCGCCACCATCCTCTCTGTGGATCCGGATGCTGACGTAGACGTAGCCGCAGCGGCAGGAGCCTCTGCGGCCTTGCACATCTCGGACATTCCATTTAACGGTCCCACTGCTGGTTGCCGAATGGGCCGGGTAAACGGCGAATACATCGTCAACCCCACTTGGACGCAAATTGACAAAGGCGAAACAGATATGGAGATCTTCATCGTCGGCACTGAAAAAGCTATTATGATGGTCGAAGGCGGAGCCCGCGAAGTTCCAGAAGAAGAAGTCCTCGATGCAATTCTAAAGGGCCATGGAGAGATCCAAAAAGTAGTAAAAATCATCAATGAGTTGCGATCCCTTTGCGGTCAGCCGAAGCGCAAATTTACAGCCGCCACTCCCAGCTCGTCGATTAAAGATCAAGTCATGAGCCTTGCCAAAGCAAATCTCATGAAAGCTCTGCGCACTAAAGAAAAAGCAGCTCGTTACCAACTCGTCGGCGAAACTCGAGATGCGGCAGTCAACACCATCGTAACCGAATCGCTAAAAAAAGAAGACCCCAAGGCAGCCGACAAACTTGAGACTGAGGTCAAATCGATTTTTGATCTTCTGCAATATAATTTGATGCGTGAGATGATCCTGTCCGATAAAATCCGCATTGATGGGCGTGACACCAAAACCATCCGCCCCATTGCCGTGGAACCAGGACTTCTTCCTAGAACCCACGGAAGTGCTCTTTTTACCCGCGGTGAAACTCAAGTCCTCTCGGTGGTCACTCTGGGCACTACAGACGACGAGCAAATTGTCGACACCATGTTTCAAAACACCATGCGCAAGTTCATGCTCCACTACAACTTTCCGCCCTACAGTGTAGGCGAAACCGGTCGCATTGGATCAACGAGTCGCCGTGAAATCGGGCATGGAATGCTGGCTGAGCGATCGATTAAAGCCATGATGCCCGCGTTTGAAAAATTTCCTTATACGGTCCGCATTGTTTGCGAAACTTTAGAGAGCAATGGATCTTCGTCCATGGGCTCGGTCTGCGCGACCTCAATGGCCCTGATGGATGCGGGTGTTCCCTATCCTAAACCCGTTGCCGGGATTGCCATGGGCCTAATCAAGGAAGGCGATCGGTTTGCCGTCCTATCAGATATCTTAGGAGATGAAGATCACCTCGGCGATATGGACTTCAAAGTGGCTGGAACTCGCGATGGCGTGACCGGCATTCAGATGGATATCAAAATTGAAGGCGTAAACGAACAAATCATGCGAACCGCACTCGCGCAAGCGCGCGAGGGGCGACTCCATATTTTGGGCGAGATGACCAAGGGCATTGAAACTCCCCGCTCTGAAATGTCCAAGTACGCACCCCGCATCACCACGATTATGGTTCCTGTGGATAAGATACGCGAAGTCATTGGCAGCGGTGGAAAAGTCATCAAAGAAATCGTGGCTCAAACCGGCTGCAAGATTGACATCAACGACGATGGCAGAATCAACATCGCAACCAATGATGCCGCAGCCTCCAAAAAAGCGATTGATATCATTCAAGGGATTATCGCCGAAGTCGAGGTCGGAAAAGTTTATCGAGGGATTGTAAAGAAAGTCGTCGAGTTCGGAGCGTTTGTTGGAGTACTCCCCAATCAAGACGGCCTGCTCCACATTTCTGAAATTGCTCACGAGCGCGTGAATAACGTGCTCGACTACCTCAAAGAAGGCGACGAAATCGAAGTTAAAGTCATCGAAGTCGACCGAATGGGCAAAGTCCGACTCTCTCGTAAAGTTCTTCTTCCTCTGCCTGAAGGTGGAGAGTCTCATGGTGGCGGTGGGCGCGGCCCTCGCAGTGAAGGGGGCTTTGGCGGCCCTCGCAGGGGCAATCCTCCACAAGGTGGGGGACGCGGCCCTCGGCCCAACTAAGAGGCTAAAACACATTGACCCTGGGCGCAAAGCGCACCCCGTCTTAGGCTGAGTCATCTGACTAAAGCTTCGACACTATTGTACGCTAAGTTCCACTAAAACAATGACTTAATGCATAGAATCATTATGGAATAAACTTGAATCATCTAGTTGTCAATTGGCAGGCTGCTTGCTATACGATGGCGTGCGTTGAAATTGAGTATTTGGGTAAAGCATGGGTGCTTGCCTGAAATAACAGCAGGGATGGCTAAAACAGTTTTTCTTTTTTAAGGAGAGAATCATTATGAAGAAGAGTCGTGGAGTCCTTTTTGGATTCACAATCCTGGCTCTCGTGGCGAGCTCGGTAAACACAGCAAAGGCAGAAGCCACACCTGCTTCCACCGCAAACACTCAGGCTGTTGCTCCTCGCTTGCTCGATAAGGTAAGCGTAAGCTATGCGAACGTTTTCATCGGACCCGCACTGACGGACTCAAGCTCTGGCCTTCAGCCTAATGTTGATACAGGTCTCGCAGATCCCAGTGCACCGCTTAAGCTTAAAAACTATCTCTCCACAAGCTATAAGCTAACGGACAACACTAGTGCCTCTTTTACCCTCTACTGGATCAACCAGGCACGTGGTTTGGGCATGACACTCAATGACCCATATTTCAAAGTGGGCAATAGCAAGCTGCTCAGTCTCGGAAATTTTAATCTGACCGCAGATGTTCGCCTGGCAGTTCCAGTTTCGCAAAGATCTCGCGACACTGGGTTACTGACCTATGTCATGTCTAAGCAAGTGTCGTCTTATGAAATTCCCAATAGTCGATTCAGCCTGAGCTTGACCACCTATGCGATCACCAATCTCTATAAGGATGCGATCAACAGAAATGCACAGGATGATGATGGGAACACCGTAAGCAAACCCTTCAAGGCGTTTGAATTCTATGCGGGCACCAGCGTGGATTACAAGATTCTGCCCACTCTGAGTGCAGGTCTTTTTTATGAAATGGCAGCTCATCACCCCTATGGCAACGTGGATTCAATGAACAATGACGGTACGGACCTCGAACCCAATGTCAGCTGGGATATTACTCCAGCAATCAATCTCAATCCGTATCTCGACATTAAGACCGGAAACCGGATTGCGCTCGACACGACGCAAATTGGCTTCTTGTTTAGCTGGAAGCTTCTCTAAGGAGAAGTTTCTCTGCTAAATTGATGCAGAGTTAGATAAAACCCGGCCTGCCGCAAGGTGAGCCGGGTTTTTTATTTGGCAAACGGCTTGCTTCTCCTCCTGATGTTGCACTTTCTGGAGGTAAAGCAAAATGACCCAAAAAGTCACAATCTCTCTCTTTTTTACCTACAGTGTATTGAGTTCTTTTCTACTGGCCATGGCAGCGCATGCTGAAGAAGAAGCACCCGCATCTGAAATAGAGGCCTCTACGCTCCAACCCAGGTGGTCAGCTGATTACTTCGCGATTTTTTATGGCCCGTCTCTCGGATCCCCATCGAGTCTGCAACCCACCTCTTCGGGAGAGCTAGACCCCAGCCGACCCCTTGTAGTTAAAAACTACCTAACCTTAGGCTATTCCCCCACTCCCGAAATGGCCATCAGCGCTGTCACCTACTGGCAATGGAGGCCTGTGAATGGACATGACATCATGATGAAAGATCCCTATCTCGCCATTTCACACAATAAACTCCTCAATAGCGGCCCATTGAATCTCTACGCCGACCTCAGAATCCATTTTCCGGTATCAAGTCCATCACGCGAAGCCAACCTCCTCACTTCGTTGCAGAGCTTTCAGATGCTCACTTATCCAGTGGGCTCCTCTCACTTGACCCTTGGGGCATTTAGCTCAATTCGTTATAATCTCTATGGACCACTTGGATTTGGAAATGACTTAGAGCTCTATTTCGGACGCAATCTCAATTATCAAATATCATCAACGCTAGCATTCACCCTGCTTTATGAAATGGGAGCGAGCCATATCTTTGGTGCCCCTCCCTCTCAACTCTATAGCGATGGAACGGATCTGGAACCTGGCATTAGCTGGGTGATCGCTCCAGGTCTTGTGATTAATCCTTATCTGAATCTTTTTACGGGAGACCGAGTTAATTTTCACTCCACTGCATTTGGCATGACACTCAGCTGGGACCTTTTCTAAGACGTCAAATTTTTAGCGGTTGGCCTGAATCCATATGACTCAATACTGATCAGGCAACAAAACCTCGAGCGTTGAGTCCTGGGTTATGGAACAATAAGAGAAAGTATGGTCAATCCTCTCTCAGGTGAGTGGTACCTAAAAATCGGTTCCAATCAAGTGGGTCCTTATACAGTTGAGCAAATCCAAAAATTAATGGAAGAGGGCGAAATCCGTCCATCCAATCGAGTGACCTCTTCAGAACTCAAGGGTGCATGGATCTCAACGCAAGAACTGCTCACGACTTATGAGCAAACTCGAACTGAAGCAGCCGCAAAAGCCACAGAAGAAGAAGCAAAAAGAATAACGACAAGACAAACCTCTCACTCACAACAAAACTCACCTTTTAGCCCCCCTCTGCGACCTCTCGAAATTGGTAAAATAAGTGGATTCCACCCAACATCTGACCCGATCAATGACCCCGCACTCAGCCTTTTTGAGACACTCCAAGCGGTCAAAGAGCGCAAATCAACTTCTAAAATATCCGTAACGCCCCTCGAGGCAGAACAAATCGGATTTCTTGGAAAAATCAAAAAAATACTCCCTTCTCAAGCCTGGGTTATTCTCGCTCTCACCACCGCATTAGGGCTTTTTGCCTGGGGAATGATGAAGAGGGTCGAAAAAAACCTCAAACCTATAACTACCTCTCCAAACCAGACCCCTCAAACAACACAAGTGACAATGGACGCACCCAAAGCGTCCAATCCAGCGGCCGCACCTCCTCCCTCTAAGCCTCAGGTCTCTGTTCATCCCAAGCTCCCCAATCTGCCCAATCCCCCTAAGGCATCGATTGCACCCAAAGCCCCTCCTCGTCCCATGCCGCCTCCTCCAGCTAATGCACGTCCCCCCGACCGCACGCCTCCTCCTCCAGAACCCAATCGGGATGCCCCCGATCCACGGGATGAACCTCCTCGTATGGATGAGCAACGGCAAGATAATCCGCCCTCCGGCGACGTGCCTCCTGAAAATCAACCCCAGCAACAAAATGACATCCACCCACCCGACCCCGGAGCCAATCCACCATGATGATTCACCCGCCTTCGAACTTGACGCGTGACGGGCTTCGGCGCTAACCCTCTAGAGAGTGAAAAAGCATCGAGGTTTATTCATCACCTTTGAGGGAACGGAGGGAGTGGGAAAATCCACCCTCATGGCTGCCGTCGCTCAGGAACTCAAACGCCATCTTTGCCCAATTCTGGTTACTCGAGAGCCGGGAGGCACTCGCGTAGCTGAGAAAATCCGCGCCCTTCTTTTGAAGAATTCAATGAATCCATGGACTGAGCTTTTTCTCTATGAAGCCTCTCGGGTCGAGCACCTTTCACAGACCATTTTGCCAGCGCTCAAAAAAAGAAAAATCGTGCTTTGTGATCGCTTTGCCGATTCATCGCTCGCCTATCAGAGTTATGCGCGAGGCCTTGCATGGAAAGAGGTCACCACACTCAACCAAATCGCCACTCAAGGACTCAGACCGGATCTCACTGTATTCTTGGATAGCGATCCAGCCTATGGACTCAAACGTGCTCAGGTTCGAACGCGATTCGAAAGAGAAGGCGTCCGTTTTCTCACCCAAGTAAGACGGGGTTTTCTCAAAGCAAGACGCGAAGATCCGTCCCGCTGGCTAACGCTCAAGGCCTTTAGCAAAAAGCCTGAAGAGCTTGCAAAACAAGTAGTCCAAGCAATCTTAAGCAAAAGTGAAAACCAGAGAAAAAACTATGGCTAAGCGATCCCCCCCGGCTAAAGATCCCTCACGCAGAGCCTCTGAAAAACCTAGCCTCTTGCCTTTGCCTCCCGCTCTTTTTGAGCACCATGGGAAAACAATTTCTCAACTCTTGCTTCAATGGGAAATGCAAAAACACGTTCCTCCGGTCTTGTTGATTACAGGGCCCGCAGGTGTGGGCAAACGATCCATGGTCTACTTTCTCTCCCAATGGCTGCTCTGTGAAAAATCGGCGTTTCGAAGGACCCCAATTCAGGATTTGGAACTTGATTTATTTGGAGGGCTTCAAAAAAACACCACCTCGGATTCACCCCACCTGGAGCAACCCTGCGGAGAATGCACCCACTGTCAAAAAGCAGTAAAGGGCCACTGGGTAGATTTTACTGAAATTGCACCGGGGGATGGGGAGGTCGATTCTTCAAATACCTTGAAAATTGAGCAATTTCGCCCATTAAAAGCTTCACTGGGTTTTGGTGCGTTTGAAGGCGCTTTTCGAATCATATTGATCCGTGATGCAGACCGTATGACTCCCCAGGCGGCCAATTCTCTACTAAAAATCCTGGAAGAACCGCCAGCTGGCTGGATTTTCTTTTTGACCGTGGTGGATCCATCCTTGCTTCTCCCTACTTTAGTTTCACGCTGCCAAAAATTAAGGCTGACACCGTTTTCTCCCGGGCAACTCCAAGACCTGCTCAAAGACCATGACTTGTCGGACGAACAAAGGTCCCTCTGCGCAAATCTCGCACAAGGGAGTTGGAGCAAAGCCCTCACCCTAGCATCTGACGAGAATTTGCACCGCCGAGAATCCATTTTTCAATTTCTTAAAAATCCCCACGAAGAGCTTAATTCACTGCTGGAATGGGCAGCACAAGAGCCCTCTCATCTGGAGTTGCTTTTGAATCAATTTGAGCAAATCGTGTTGGATCTCTTGGAATGGGGACTAGATCCCACCCGGACCGTTGAAATGAAATGGCGAAACTCGGATGGAAGAAAAACCCTCGAAGCCCATGCCCATGGAGTCATTAGAAAGTTGGGCTCAAAAAACCAGGCGCGATCCTTTTGGCTCAAATGTTCGGAACGGCTCTTTCGAGCAAGGCAGGAAGCAAGCGGACCGCTCAACCGAAAAATCCTGATTCAGAGTATCCTCCTTCCCTGGTTAGAAGTGTGAGCCTGAGCCATGAACTCAAGCCCCATCCTTCAAGCTAAACAAATCGGAAAGCATTTTGGGAGTCATTGGATTTTTAGAAATCTTAATCTGTCGATTCAGAGAGGCGAATCCGTCGTTTTACTCGGTCCCTCAGGAAGCGGCAAAAGTGTTTTTCTCAAACTCATTGCGGGACTCCTTGAGCCGGATGAGGGAGGGATTTTTTTCCCGACTGCCTCGATCCTAAAGCCCAGGATCGGAATGCTTTTTCAACAAAATGCGCTTTTTGACTCTATGACGGCAGAAGAAAACTTGCTTTTACCACAAAAAGAGTGCCTAGGGATTACAGGTCATGTGGCGCAAAAAAAAGCAGACTATTTTTTAAACGAAGTAGGCCTCGGCTTGGCTAAGCATCTCTACCCGAGTGAGCTGTCAGGGGGAATGCAAAAACGCTTGGGAGTGGCACGCGCACTCATCTTATCGCCTGACTTGCTTCTTTACGATGAACCCACAGCGGGCCTAGATCCTGTCACTTCAAAAAAAATCGCTGAACTCCTCATCAGATTGAAACAGGAGACAAAAAGTACGCTTCTTACCGTCACGAACGAAATAGGACGTGCTTATCAAATCGCTGATCGGATTTTTTTACTTGCAGGGGGGAACCTTCGTGAAGGAGGAACTCCCGATGAAACCAGGATTTCACCAGATCCATGGATCCACCAGTTTGTCCGGGGTGAAAAAAACGGACCCGTGACCGAATCACAGCCAAAAAAAACACCCATAAAATCGCCTATAAAATCGGAAGAAAAAATGCCATGAGTATTCGCTTCGAGAAAGTCACAAAATCTTTTGGAAGGCGGACGATTCTGAACGGAATTTCTTTTGAGGTCCACCCTGGTGAAATTTTTTTCATCATCGGAAAAAGCGGCATGGGTAAATCCGTGACGCTCAAACACATCATCAGCCTTCTCAAGCCCGACTCAGGCCAGATCTGGGTGGATCAATCAGACGTCACTCGCCTTTCTCCTGAGGAGCTCATAGAAGTGCGTGGAAAATGTGGGATTGTCTTTCAACACCCCGCTCTGTTAGATTCATTGAATCTTTTTGAAAACATCGCCTTTGGGCTTCGCACCCCTCAATACAGAAAAAAACGGGGGAAACACCTCAGTGAATCAGAAATTCACCAGATCGTGATCGAAAACCTGGGGCGCGTCTATCTCGACGAAGAGATCCTGGATCGCCACCCTTCTCAAATTTCATTCGGGATGCAAAAACGAGCCTCCATTGCAAGAACGCTCGCCCCGAACCCTGACTACCTCCTATTTGACGAACCCACCACCAGCCTAGACCCGATTACTACAAATGCAATCACTGATCTGATTTATGAACTTTCTCGAGGAAGAAAGCGCGTTACCAGCATCGTCGTTTCACATGACATGTCGAGCGCATTGAGAATCGCTGATCGCATCTTGATGCTCGACGAAGGTAAAATTTTGGAAATATCCACTCCCACTCAAATTCGAAATTCAAAAAATCTCCTCGTTCAAGAGTTTTTGGCCGAGGCGTTAATCCAAGAAGGAAGCAATACTTCATCATGAGTCAATCCACATCAACTCGAGCGTCTCCAAATTCTTTTTCTTTTTTTCAAGAACTCGGAGGGGTTATTTTATTTCAGCTCAAAGTGATTCGTACGCTCTTAACCACGCGTGAAAATCTCAAGCCCATTGCCGCCCAAATCGTCTATGTATTTACCCGATCGCTCTCCACCGTAGCTTTTGCTGGGATTTTTGCAGGTGCGATCATCGTGCTTCAATTCAACCTCATGCTCAAACGCTTTGATGCTCAAGTCCTGCTCGGAGGCCTGAACACTTCTGCTCTTTTGCGCGAGATCGGCCCGCTGATCATTTCCTTTCTTCTCGCTGGAAAAATCGGTGCATTTACGGCGGCAGAGCTTGGCACCATGAGAGTGACTGAGCAAATCGATGCCCTAGAGTGCTTGGGGGCAGATCCGATTCAATATTTGATCGTACCTCGTTTTACCGCCATTATTTTTTCTAGCGTGCTTCTTTTGATTTTTGGCTTGATGATCAGCCTCGGTGGCTCGATGGCAGTTGCACGCTTGGCCTGTGGACTCAATCCTGAGCAGTTCGCATCTACCATTCCTCGATTCAATGATGCCTGGACCTTGGCATCTGGATTCTTCAAATGCGCCGTGTATGGAACCATCGTCGCAAGCGTTGCTTGCTACAAGGGTTTTACGGCGTCCGGCGGGGCCAGGGGCGTAGGTCGTGCCGTCACATTGACTGCGGTCTACATCAATTTTTACATTGTTATTGCTAATTTTATCACCAGCCACATCATCGAAGACCTCCGTGAACTGACCGAGGTCATTACCGGAGGATTTGGGGGATGAGGCAAATCGGCGGAATCTGGGGGCGTTTTTTTGAAATTTCAACCCGTACACTTTCCCAATCCCTTCGAGGGCTTTGGCGCTGGGACGGAATCGCTAAATCAATAGTTCAAACCGGGATCGAAAGCCTGCCGATCGTAACAATCTCAACTGCTTTCACTGGCTTAGTCGTCACTAACGAGATTGCCTGGCACCTTGACCTGGCACTCCACAATGTATCCATGATTCCCGGATTAGCAGGGCAATTTATCCTTCGCGAGCTGGGAGTGGTCATTCCAGCATTGCTAGTCGTTTCGAACGTAGGAGCCGCAACTACAGCCGAACTCGGATCCATGAAAGTCACCGAGCAAATTGACGCGCTTCAATTGCTCGGTGTTGATCCTGTTAACTTCTTGGTCGTACCCCGTTTTATCGCCGGGATTGGCTCAATGCTCTGCCTTACGGTCATTGCGATCTTTGTTACTTTGATTTGCGCCCTCGCCGTTGGGGTCTTTTCCTATCACTTTGGCTGGCTTGAATATCTCACGGCGATTCAACATTTTATCAGCATCAAGGATATCATCTGCGCAATGATCAAGGCATTGGTTTTCGGAGCAGTCATTCCTTTAATTTCGTGCACTTTTGGATTTGAATGTGGAGGAGGTGCCGAAGGAGTCGGAACTGCGACCACCAACTCTGTAGTCACCGCCACTTTAGCTGTCATCTCACTTGACTTTTTATTGACGTATCTATCGACTTTGCTGCTGTAATTCAACGTTGTGCATTGCACCATAATTAGATATTAGGATCTTTTCTGAATCATCCGAGAAGTAAGTATTGAGCGACTTAAGATGACTATTTCAAATGAAGCAAAAGTTGGAATTCTTGTCACTGCGACTTTAATTCTCGCTCTGCTGTTTGCATGGGCCATTGGAATTGATAATCCACTGCGTCGTTCACTTCAACTTTACGTTACCTACCAGTTTGCGGGTGGCGTCGAAGTGGGATCTCCCGTACGAGTCTCCGGAATCAAAGTCGGCAAGGTTGAAAAAATTGAGTTTTTTACTCCATCGAGCGAAAACGCTATAGCTCTCAAAGAACCAGGCAGTGCCGAGAGTCTCACCGCTCAAGCAGTGGTACCTGTAAAACTCAGAATCTCAATTCGACCTGATGCCGCTGGCGCCGTCCGGCACGATAGCCGTTTTTATATCAATCTCGCCGGACTGATTGGCGAACGTTACATCGAAATCACACCCGGAAATGCCACACTTCCCCCACTGCACTCGGGGGATACCGTTCCTGGCGTAGATCCCCCCAGAATTGATCAACTGCTCTCTCAAAGCTTCAATCTCGCCGGAAAGATCAAGGACCTCATTGATAAAAACTCCGGTGACATCACTCGCTCCATTGAGCTCGTTTACAAACTCAGTGAAAACTTAAATAAGACGCTCGCCTGGATGGACAAGAATCCCACGTTTCGCAACGACATTACCAAACTCACCGGCAATTTAGTTGCCATTACCTCTGACGTTCGAAAAGTTACCGACTCCATCCACACCCCTGAGGGCGAGAAGACCCTGGCGCTGCTCAATAAACTCCTCTTACGCTTGGAGCCGCTAGACTCAGATGCAATTCGAAATTTCTTTCAAAAAGAAGGCATCAGGGCCAAGATTTTTTAAATCCCCTCAAAACATCCACCCCAGCCTAAGTGCAGTGGCATAAGGCAACGCGCTTTTTGCCAAACGATTGGCCTGGCCTTCAATATCACTCTCGAGCTTTTGATACGGGCTGGTCAGTTTTACGAGATCGAGCAAACTATTGTACAGGGGATCATCGATCGTGACATCCAAGGTGCTCTTTGGGCTAAGGGGAATTTGGAGGCCTAACTCAAATCCCAACGTAAACCCAGAGCTCCAAGTCCAAAACCAACCCAAGTGTGGGGTAAAGAAGAGGCTATTGACGGTCAAATTGACCGTAGTGGGTACGTTCGCATTAAGAACCAGAATACTGGTTGAACCACTT
>JAHFAC010000019.1:0-8181 GCA_023250755.1 Bacteriovoracaceae bacterium
AGTATTCATTTTCCCGGCCATCAAGAAAAGAACCACTTTTCGACAGTAGAGGTTCCCGGCAAGGGTGTCATCAAGCCGGTGATCGAGCGTGACCTGGATGTTTTGCGCGCCTTAGGGCTAGCTGTTCCCGAGGGACAGGCAATGCCGAAAATATTTCTTCACCCCCTTGAGTTATCGGAGTCCAAAGCCCGAGTCAGGCAACTCGGACTCCCCGCTCCACTCCTGGCTCTGGGGATCGGTTCAAGCCGTCCGGCAAAAAGTTGGCCCCTTGAGCGTTTTGCCGTTTTGGCAGTGAACTGGTGTCAACGGACATCAGGATCCGTTTTTGCCTTTGCGGGACCTGAAGAAAAAGCGATTGCACACCGATTTATGAAAGAAGTCGATGACGCGCTTACGGGCCTTGTTCCTCTTTCCCCAGATCGTGCGGGTTTTAGATCGCGAATTGTCTGTGAACAGGGATTGCCCCTTCGGCAACTGGCAGCGATGCTGGTTCAGTGCTCAGCCTATGTCGGAAATGATTCTGGACCCAAGCATCTTGCTGTAGCCGTGGGTTGTCCGACAGTCACGCTTTTTGGACCTGAGCATCCTTTAGAATGGCACCCCTATCCGAGAGAGGCACATCCCCTTTTTTTTATCGAGGGCTTGGCATGTCGAAAAGATGCTCACCCCGGAATGCCCCCCTGGTGTGGTGTGGATATTTGCATTCAAGAAAAACATCGTTGTATGAAAGAGATTGGTGTGGACGTTGTTCTTATGGAAATTGAGCGAGTGATGCGAAAATGAAGCCAGGCCGAATCCCAGTATCTGCGGTAGTGATCGCTAGAAACGAAGAAAACCATATTTCTAGATGTCTTGCGTCGCTAGCTTGGGCAGATGAAATTCTGGTGGTTGACGGTGAAAGTATTGATAAGACCGTGGAGATTTGTCAAAGTCCATCGAGTCCTTGGGCCAGCAAAATAAAAATAATCAAACGCAAGTGGTCTGGATTTAGGGATCAAAGAAACTTTGCAATTTCAAACGCAAGTCATGATTGGCTCCTAATCGTAGATGCAGATGAAATGTGCACACCAGAGTTAACTGCGCGAATTCAAGAGCTTTTGAGTTTACAGGGAGGACCCCCAGCACGTGCGTACAAGGTGAGGAGACAAGAGTATTTTCTCTCCAAGCCGATTCATCGCGGGATTTGGAATCCAAGTTATCAAGACCGGTTTTTTCACCGTGAAGGCGTCAAATATGTGAATGAGGTTCATGAGTATCCCATTTTTGCGGCGCCACCCAGCCGGATCCATGAGCCACTTCATCATTCGCCCGATTTTTCACCCGATAGATTTTTATTTAAAATGAACAAATATACGACGATCGAAGCTAAAGATCGCGTAGCGCGAGGCCAGAGGACTAATGCGTTTCGGCTTTTATTTGCATTTCCGGCGATGTTCCTTAAGAATTATTTTTATTATGGAGCTTACCGCGATGGGATGCACGGTTTTGTTATTTCGCTTTTAGAGGGTATTTCGCGCGTAGTTCGCCATGTTAAGATTTGGGAATTATCCCGCTCCGAGGAGCAGCGCAGGAAATGAATATTTCTGGTTTCACCCTAGTTCGAAACGGCTCTAAATTTGACTATCCTTATTTGGAGTCGGTGAGGTCACTGCTTCCGGCTGTCGATGAGTTGATCATCAATGTTGGAAAGGGTGAGGACGAAACCCTGAGCCAGGTTCGAAAGTTTGCTGAAGAAGAAGGGCAAGGCAGAGTCAAATATTTTGAGAGTTCTTGGCCATTGGAGAATCCTCGCAAAAAACAGGGTGGTTTGATTCTTTCTGAGCAGACCAACCTTGCATTAGAGCGGTGTTCCGGGGATTGGTGTATTTACCTTCAGGCTGATGAAGTCGTTCATGAATCGGATCTGCCCATACTCCAGTCTGCGCTCGTAGCGGCTCATTCAGATCTTCGAGTGGAAGGGTTGTTGTTTGACTACCTCCATTTCTATGGTTCTTATGGTGTGATTCAGCAAACACGAAGTAGTTATCGCCGGGAGGTGCGAGCCATCCGCCGAAACTCTGGAGCAAAAAGCGCAGGAGACGCACAGAGTTTTCGTAAGGCGGATGGGACTAAACTCAAAGTCTTGAGTTCGGGAGCGAGGATTTTTCATTACGGCTGGGTTCGTTCACCCGATGCCATGAGGGAGAAGACTTTTTTCATGGACCAGCTCTATCATGGAGCGGCCAATCCTGAGGTGGGATCTTTGCCTTTTACCGGTCAAAATTATCGCTATAAACGGATTTGGGGATTACGAAAATTCGAAGGCTCTCATCCTAGTGTCATGAGCGAACGAATCGAGAAAAAGGGATGGAACTGGGATTTGAAAGCATCCCCGCTAGAGTGGAGTTGGATAGATATTTTCAAGGTGATTTTGGATAGTTTTGAGCACTTGACTGGATTGCGATTGTTTGAATATCGAAGTTATCGCGAGGTGCGTTGACGATGGCTCCTGTCCCAAAAAAAGCGACGCTCCTTCTGGCGACCTATGAGATGCCCCATCATTTAAAAATGGTTTGTGCACGGCTTGAGTGTCAATCCAGCCGTGATTTTGAAATCATGATCTGTGACGATGGATCTGGACCCAGGACAAAATGCGTAATTGACGAATTTATTTCGCGTTCACCTGTCCCGGTTAAGCATCTTTGGCAGGAGCATACTGGATTCAGGAAGTGCCGCATCCTGAATCGTGCGATTCGCGAATCACAGGGGGAAGTGCTTATTTTTTTAGATGGGGATTGTATCCCTCACCGGCATTTTATCGCGGATCATATCCAGATGCAGGAGGCCGGATACTATTTGGCCGGCCGGCGAATGGAATTGGGCCCGAAGATTTCCCAGTGGCTGAGCTCTAAGCACGTACACCAGGGTTTTTTTGATTTTCCTCAGCCTAGATTGATCGTTAGTGTGCTCGATGGCGAAAGCGATCATTTACAGCGCAGTTTTCGCGTGTCCTGGGATTGGCTGAGAAGTTCATTGAGAATGAAAAGCATCATTGATTTGAAGGGGTGCAATTTTTCGGTAGATCGAAGAGCTCTTGAGGCAATCAATGGATTTGATGAGGCCTACGAGGGCTATGGCCGTGAGGACACCGACGTGGAGCTTCGTTTGAAAAATTTGGGCTATAAAATTAAATCATTGAAAGGCTTGGCGCTCCAGTTTCACCTCTGGCATCCACGTCGCGAATTTACCCCCGCGAACGAGGATCTTCTTGAAGAAGTGAAAAGGACAGGACGAATCAAGTGTCAGCTCGGGTTGATAAATTTATAAAATTTGATTTCAATTATACTTTTCGACCGATACCGTAATAGGTGAAGCCGAGCTCTCGAATTTCCCTTGGATTGAAGGTGTTTCGCCCATCGAAGATTACTGGATTTTTTAATGTCCGTTTGACCTGGAGAAAGTCGGGATGTCTGAATTCATTCCATTCCGTAATGAGTAGGAGGGCATCGGCCCCTTCGAGTGCTTCAAACGCTGAATTGCAGTAAGTGATTTTATTTCCCAAGATGGATTTAGCATTTTCCATTGCTACTGGATCAAAGGCGCGGATTTTTGCTTTTGCCTCGGTGAGTCCCTGGACGATAGTGATTGATGGAGCCTCACGCATATCATCGGTATTGGGCTTAAAAGCCAAACCCCAGAGCGCAAAGGTGTGGCCTTCAAGATTTCTTCCGAAATGATTTTGGACCTTAGTGACCATGTGCTGTTTTTGTCGGACGTTTGCCGCTTCGGCTGCGGCCACGACTTCAAGAGGAACTCCCTGTTGGCGGGCGGTGGCTAACATGGCCTTGATATCTTTTGGAAAGCAAGATCCACCGTATCCAAGACCCGCATAAAGGAAGTGTTTTCCGATTCTTGTGTCAGTGCTCATTCCGCGTCGAATATGCTCGATGTCTCCTCCCACTTTTTCGCAAAGAAGAGCAAGTTCGTTCATGAAGCTGATTCGAGCAGCGAGAAAGGAGTTACACGCATATTTTGTGATTTCAGCAGACACCGGATCCATCCATAAGATCGGGTTTCCTTGTCTGACGAAGGGAGCGTAAAGATCGGCCATCTTATTGTAAACTTCTTCTTTCGTGGTTCCGATGACCACTCGATCCGGTTTGAGGAAGTCGTCCAGTGCTGAGCCCTCTTTGAGGAACTCAGGGTTGCTTACGACATCAAATAAATGTTTGGTATGCAGGGCCATCCAGTCAGCAACGACACGATGTGATCCAATGGGTACGGTGGATTTGTTAACAATGATCTTGTAGCCATTCATGGAGCGGGCAACTTCTTCAGATGCCGCTTTGAGAAAGCTGAGATCAGAGTCTCCATTGGGCAAAGTGGGGGTGCCCACGGCCATAAATATAATTTCGCTGGCCGCGGTAGCTTCAGCGGTTGAGGTGGTGAAATGAATACGGCCTTGGGCGGTTCCGCGGCGAACCAGGGTTTCTAAACCAGGTTCATAAATCGGGATTTCGGCCCGCTTGAGGGCATCTACTTTCTTGCGATCAACATCAACGCAAATGACCTGATTACCCGTATCCGCAAAACAGGCGCCCGCCACTAGTCCGACATAACCGCTGCCGATGACCGCGATTTTCATTGCATTCTCCTCAAAATTGAAGGGTTATGTTACTCAATTAATAATTATGCCCCGGGTACCCCTTTCTGTCACGATCATTACTTTGAATGAGGAGCGAAATCTGCCTCGAGCACTTCAGAGTGTTCAGTGGGCCGAAGAGATTTTGGTCATTGATTCTGGAAGTACGGACCGAACCGTTGAGCTTGGCCAGCAATTAGGGGCTCGTGTGATCAGTCGACCATGGCCTGGATACGGAAAGCAAAAGAATTTTGCACAGCAGAGCGCAGCTTATGACTGGGTGCTTAACATTGATGCCGACGAATTTGTGACACCTGAGTTGGCAGCAGAAATTCAACAAGTATTGGAGTTTGTAGGAACGGGACATTCACAAGCAAAGGGATTTTATTTTCCCAGAAAAACTTTCTACCTGGGGCGTTGGATTAAACATGGGGGGTGGTATCCCAATCACCTTGTCCGACTAGCAGATCGACGAGCAGCTTCATGGACGGAGCCCACAGTTCATGAAACTTTAGTCGTGAAGGGAGATGTTTTTGGACTGGTCGGAGCGCTGGAGCATGATTCTTTTTCTGGCATTCGTGAACAGATCCTTACGAATCTTAATTTTTCGAGATTAGGCTCTGAGGATTTAAAAAATAAAGGACAGCGGGCAAGTCTTTTTAAGCTGCTATGGAAACCACTCGGAAAATTTTTAGAAACTTATGTGATGAAGTTGGGGTTTATGGATGGCTTGCCGGGCCTTATCATTTCTATTAATGCAGCCCATAGCATGTTTCTTAAGTATGCTTATTTGATCGAGGCAAAGCTCCAAGAGAGAATCCCGGAGAAAGTTCAAAATGCGCATCTTGATCGTAGATAATACCATAGACCGAGAGTGTTGGGGCTCGCCAGAACTGCAGCGCTTCGCTGTGACGGTACCAGGCGCGACAGTGACCGTTCGGAGAGGGCCAGAAAGTGATTTGCCCAAAGATATTTCAAATTTTGATCGAATTGTACTTTCAGGATCCAAAACCTCAGCGATGGAAAACGCACCGTGGATTTCACGTCTCGAGGATTTGATTCGCTGTGCACTGAGTGAGGGGAAGCCGTTTTTAGGTGTTTGTTACGGACATCAGATGCTAGCTCGGACCTTGGGGGGAAAAGAATTTGTGCGGCAGAGTGTTTCAGCGGAGTTTGGTTGGTGCCGGATCGAGCAATTAGCGGATTCACCTTTGTTTCATGGGTTGCCGCGTGTGTTTTATAGTTTTTCGTCCCATTATGATGAGGTCTCGGTCTTGCCTTCGGGAACGGAGCTCCTCGCGTGTTCGGAGCAGTGCGCGATTCAGGCCATTCAAGTGAAGGGTCACCCGGTTTTTGGCATTCAGTTTCACCCCGAGAAAGACCTGGAAGGAGGTACCCAAACTCTGGCAGAATGTCAGAAGAAAGGTAAACCAAAGAAACTGCTTCATCCTAACGAGGGAATGAAATTATTTCAACCTGAGGTGGGGGAGATTCTTTTCAGAAATTTCTTTAACTTATGAAAACACAGTCCTCTCATTATTTGAAGGCGGGATTGAAAATCGCCCTGGTTGCCGGGTTGCTTTATTTTCTTACGATGAAGGGATTCATATCCATTGAGGCGACTAAAAAAGGCCTCTTTCAGTGGGACCAGAGCGGCCCTGCCATGATTGCACTTTTTTTGCTTACTTTTTTTGGTGCGCTTCGCTGGCAATGGCTCCTCCAAGCGCAAGGGATTCATTTGCCATGGGTGAGGACCCTTCAACTTCATTTTATTGGGCAATTTTTTAATATTGCACTTCCGGGTGCGGTTAGTGGGGATCTGGTCAAAGCATTTTATGTCGCTCACGAGGCTCCTGGGATGAGAGGACGGGCATTCGGGAGTATTTTATTTGACCGCGTCGCAGGGGTATCTGCGCTTGTTCTTGTTTCTGCGGGCGCTCTTTTTTTCAGCTATCGCTCAGGATCTGGTGCCAGCCTTTTTAAAGCGGTGGAGCTTCTTATTTTGATTTCTGGATTTGGCGTTATTTGCTTTTACACTTACTTGTTTTTTGTTCGCGAACATCACGACCCTGTGCTCAGGGGATTTCGCACAATTGAAAAACGCTTCTCCCGCGCCAGCTCTTTGACACGGATTTATGAGGGATTGAGACATTATCATAACCATCGGTGGGTTGTTTTTAAGGTGTTTATGCTTTCGATCGGGGTACATCTTGTGGTGGCGGGAAGCTGTCTTCTTTTCGCCCATGCGCTGGGAGACGCCACAATTGATCCCCTATCCGTATTTGTAGTAGTACCTCTTGGATTATTGGTAACAGCGGTCCCCATTTTTCCTGCTGGAATCGGGACAGGGCATGCGGCTTTTGGCTGGCTTTTTCTCCTGCTTGGCTCACAGCGCGGAGCGGATGTGTTTAGCTTATTTGCCCTTTTGCAACTCTTGAGTGGTTCAATTGGCGGCTTGGTTTACTTGCGCTTTCGGAGCCATGAACCTAAGCCGGTTTTTTTAGAGTCGGCATAAAACCCGCATTCGTTGGATGCCGCTATGGAATTGCGGCTTTTTCAAAAAGAAGCGCTCGCGGCCTTACAAGAACCCATTCATGTTTTCTGTATAGCGCCCACAGGTTCGGGCAAAAGCTTGATTTACGAAAAATGGGCTGAAAATCATCCACGAAAGCGTATTTTATTGATTACCCCTTTGGTTGCTTTAGCCCGGCAGCAGGCTAAAAATTTAAAGGAGGTAGGCCTTTCTGTAAGCCTGGATGCTCCTCCCCTCGCTGGAACCTGGATCCTCAGTCCGGAATCGCTCGAATATTCAACCCGTCTTGAAAAATTAAAGCGTTGGCAGCCTGATTTGTTGGTGGTTGACGAGTGCCATTGTGTTTGGGATTGGGGAGATGATTTTCGTCCCAAATTTTCCGAGATTCCCTTCTTAGTCAAAAAATTTAGCATTCCAAGGAGTCTATGGTTGACCGCAACGCTACCCTTGGCGGCGCGCTCACTTTTGCGTCAAGGGGTATCCGGGCCACAAAGAGAGATTGGTTTCTTTGAACTTTCACAGCAGCTTCATCTCAGTGCTTGGCGGATTCCCGCTTCTCATCGATTCAGAGCGCTTTTGCGTTGGATACAATTTCAAAATCGATCGGGATTGGTCTTCGCTCCCACTCGAAAATGGGCTGAGCGGATTCATTTGATGTTGCAGCAGACCGTCGAAAAAAGGTCTGCTTGTTACCACGCTGGGATGAGCTGCGAGGAACGAAAAGCAGTCGAGAGGCAAATTTCGGAACGGACACTTGATGTCGTTGTAGCGACTTCGGCCTTTGGAATGGGGATGCATTTTCCACAATTTGCCTGGGTTGTACTTTGGCAAGCACCGCTTTCCTTGCTTGCCTTGGCTCAGGCAGTGGGTCGAGTGGGGCGGGGTCAGGCAGTAGAAAGGGCGATTCTATTCTGGGATGAGGATGATTTTCGTTTACTAGAAGTGATGGTGTGGAGTTCCCCACGCAGGAGGATCGAATTGATGCAGGTGCTTTCGTTTCTTCGGGCCTGGGATTGCAGACGTCGGT
>JAHFAC010000019.1:8191-12673 GCA_023250755.1 Bacteriovoracaceae bacterium
CTTTCAGCCTATTTTAATGGAATTTTATCCGACAGGTGTGGGAATTCCTGTGACTTTTGCTGTGTAGGTTCAGGAATAGCGGCCGGCCTATTGTAATTATTTAAAATCATGCTAACCTAATTTTTAAACGATGTTCTTTTATTAATTGGGTTTGGGGGACTTTCTGCCAAGGTTGGCGGTATCAAGCTCTCAAATCCTTGAGCGCGACTCAAGGAGGAGAATCATGCGCAAATACCAGGTTTTGTTTGCCGCCTTTGTCTTGGTGTTTACTGTACCATTATTTTTACAATCCCCTGCAAAAGCAGAAGAAGGAAATGGGGTCAAAGATTGGACTTTTCTTGTTTTTCTTAACGGCAAGAACAGTCTTGATTCTTTTGGTGCTCTGGATATCAACGAAATGGAAAAGGTCGGATCAACCGATAAAATCAATGTTCTTGTTCAATGGGCAAGCACCAGTAATCATAAGACTCAGCGCCTTTATGTCCAAAAAGACAATGATCCAAATCGGGTGACTTCGCCCGTGGTTCAGGACATGGGTAGCGTGGATATGGGGGACTGGCGAAGCCTGGTGGAATTTGTCCAATGGGGCGTTGCTAATTATCCAGCGAAACATTACTTCATCGATGTCTGGGATCACGGAAGCGGCTGGCATCTTAATTCAGGAGGCTTTTCTCCACGCGATATTAGCTGGGACGATGATACGGGTCACTTCATGACGACCAAGCAGCTTGGGCAAGCCTTAGCTGAAGCAGCTAAGGCCATAGGTCACAAGGTGGATCTCTACGGCAGCGATGCATGCTTGATGGGGATGGCCGAAGTTGCGGGTGAAATGTCGAATTCAGTTGAGTTTTCTGTGGGTTCAGAAGAGACAGAGCCGGGCGAAGGTTGGCCTTACGATGGTTTGCTGAGCCGGTGGTCGGCGTTGCCAACGGCTTCAGCTTCAGATGTCGCTAAAATTCTCACTACAGAATACGTAAAGTCTTATCAAGGGGGATCCCAAGGTAAGAGTGAAGTCACCTTTTCTGCATTTGATTTGTCAAAGCTCAATAAAGTGAGTTTTGCAGTAAAAGTCTAGGTGAAGCGATGTTGAAATTGGATTCGGCCGCAGTCAAGAAGGTCGTTTCTGCCGCCAATGCAGCGCAGAATTTTGCCTATAGTGATTATGTCGATGTGCTTGATTTCTTAAAGCACGTGGAGACGGCTCAGGTCGTTGGTTTAGATGCAGATGTTTTCACCTCTGTTCGGGATGCAGTGGGTGAATTTGTGATCGCGAATGCGAGCACTTCAAGTTATCAAAACGCACTAGGATTGGCGATCTGGATTCCGTCTTATTATTCTAGCTATAGCTCTTATGCAGAGAAGTATAAGACCATGAATTTCAATATAGCGACCCATTGGGGTGATGCGTTAAGGTACTTGCTCCAAGGCACAGCAAATTAAGTAGGTTTTCAGTTAAAACTTAAAAAATCCGCTGGTTTCAATCACCAGCGGATTTTTTTGAGCATGAAGTGTCTTGACACACATAAAAAATATTCTATGTTGATGCTTTGGGCAGCTCAATCTTAAACCAGAAGGGTGTTGTGGTGCATAAAATCAAATTTAAAATCAAATTAATGATGGTCAGCGTGGTTTCTATCGCATTGTTTTGTTCCTGCGTTGATACGATTAAAATAAAAGACGGTACAATTCCTGGAGAGTATCGAGAGCTGGCCAAGCCGCTGACGGGAAAATTTAAGGGTTATTTTGATAACATCAGCCCAGGGAGCCATTCAGTGGAGGTTGAGCTCGTTTTAGACGAGAGTGGAAAGCTCAGGCTTATTCCTTCTTCGGATCTTCTGGGCTCATGCGATTCAAAGGTTTTGGATCTTTATCAGATCGAGATCAAGAAGGATAAAGATGCTTCAAAGAAAAAAATGCTGGGAGGATCCTATGGATTTGATCCGGCAAGTTGCAGAGTGGATGTCGAAGGCAGAAGTCTTGAAATCGATTTTAGACGTACAAAAGAGGATCAGTTGATTCTCAAGATGTCGATTTTTAAAGAGCTTCGTTCAAGAGAGAATTGTCATTTACAATACAGTCACGGTTCTTATGAGTGGCGTTGTCAAACCGAATGGACTCAGGTTTACCTTTCTGGAGAGGCAGCGCGTAGCGGGAGTGATTACTTAATTCCGGATTGGCTCAAAGCGTTGATTCCGCAGTCCATTCTCACATTCAAAGAGATTGATTGATCATAAAACTAGAAAAAGCCAAATTGGCCAGGCGCGCTTTGCTACCAAACGCCGAGGGGTTTTTGTAGTCCCTTGAAATAACAAGACTTCTGAGTTTTGTTATTTGGCACTTAGCTTGCTCGTGATTGAGGCGAGTGAGTATATGAGTGCCAACAGTCATTTGATGAATTCATTAATGCGGAGCAAAAAGGTCATTGGTGTGACGATTCTAATCGCCCTGCTTTCGATTTTAATTCTCAAGCTCTTTTCAGAGCTAGCGTTTGCGTAGTCTCAATCATCCCTCGTAAACTGACTTGTCCTGTATAGTTTCCAAAGAGAATTCGGCCCGGCTCTGAGCACCATCCATTCTTGGCTACTTCCCAGCTGTGCAGTAAAGCAGGACTATATTGAGGAATGGCCCGTGGAGAACGAGAAATTTCAGCATGGAGAAGAGAGCCGTCGAATCCGAGAATGTCATTGAGGGATTTTTCGACAAGAGAAAGAATTTTTTGATCCGATTCTGAAAGAAGGCCCGCTTGGATTGAACCCCCCAGCATCAGAGTGAGAGATTCGATCTCACCCTCATGATTAACTCGGTTTTTAAATGCACGCGAATTAAAAAGAATTCCCAAACATGCACCTTGATTTTCAGCCTCGGGAACCAAAACACCCACACCAGGGCGAAATCGCTTGAACGCAGATTTTTGGATAAAAATTGTGACACTGATGAGAGGTGTGTAAGGGATTTGAGTGAGTGTGGCACTTAACGACGAATCCATTGTCCTGAGTAAAAAAGCGGCTGAATCAGAGGGAGTGCAAAGGATCAGATTGGGCACGTCAGGGAGCGTAGAAAGCCGTTCGCCTCGTTTAAGACGATCATTGAGGCGAGTCTCGAGTCGTCGTTCTAGGGCTTGTGTGAGGGCGCTCATGCCATTTTCAGGGGCCACCATTTTACCGAATGTGCGTTTTCTTGAGTTTCCTAAGACGGCGTGGATCGAGAGCAATGAAGGATGAGCACCGTAAATCCCACGAACAAAAGGATTGAGAAGGTAATTGACCGTGGGTTTTCCGAAATTCTTAAGGCCCCAGGACTCGAGGGTGAGAGAGGGGTCAGAAGTAGAGGTTTTTAGTTTTTGAGTCACTGAGTTCCAGGCGAAGCGGCATAAAGCAGCTGCAGTTTCAGCAGGATTTAAAGGGAATCGCCTCAATTTGCCATTTCTCAGGATAAATTTTGCGCGTGATTTTTTTTCAACTTCGATGAGCTTAACGTCAAGGTCTCGACAAAGCTGCAGGACTGCGGGAGTGGCCAGCAGAGAATGGGCCGCCTTTTCGGCGATTCCCCATGGAGTGGATCGAGTCTCAATTAAGCCACCTGCGCGCGATTGGGCTTCAATTAGGGTAACCCGATAACCTTTTTGATCCAGGGCGTAGGCGGCTAGGAGTCCTGCCATCCCGGCTCCCACGAGGGTGGCTTCGCGATACTTGGGATTTAAAGTTCCGATCATCCCGAGGCCTCGGTGACCAGCGAATGGAGCACGCTTGCGAATTTTGGATCATCATTAAAGGTTCTTGTTCGGATGTAGTGCTCAATTCCGTGTTTTCTCGCGAGTTTTGCGTAATATAGATCAAGTTCCCAAAGTGTTTCGATGTGATCGCTGACAAAGCTGATCGGCATGACGATGAGGCGCTTAAGCCCGGATTTTCCGAGACGGACCAATTCGTCCTCTAGGTAGGGCTCAAGCCAGGGCATGCGACCATTGCGTGATTGAAAAGCAAGAGACCAAGAAACTGAATTGGGGCATAGTGCGCGCAGACGAGAAACTGTTTTTTCAACTTCTTGAGGATAGGGATCTCCGCGTTTGATGATTGCGAGGGGAAGTGAGTGGGCAGAAAAGATAAGATGAGTGGAATCCTGGGTTTCATTTGTTTTTAGCACCTCATCTAAAGTTTGCTTGAGTAGTGAGATGTATTTCGAGTGATCTGGCCAGCTGCGAATTTCTTGAATAAGCGGAGCCCATTTCAGCCGTTTTAATTGCTTATAGACTTCTTTAAAGCAAGATCCTGTAGTGGTGGTCGAGTATTGTGGAAAAAGTGGCAAAAGAACCAATCGCTCAGCACCCTGATTCTTTAGATCATAAAGCGCCTTTTGGATAGAGGGACACGAAGCCTGCATTCCGATTGAGACACAAATGGGTTCACGCGTTCCCTGGGCCCGAAAGTGTTCCTCAAGCCCTTCGGCTTGCAGGCGGGTCCAATGGAGCTGTGGAGAGCCGCC
>JAHFAC010000342.1 GCA_023250755.1 Bacteriovoracaceae bacterium
AGAAAATTCAGAGATCCCCTTCATGACAGTTGGAAAAAAGGAGAAGGTCATCTCTGTTCCACTGGCCTTCATAGCTTCATAAAAAGCCGTACGCAGGCTTCTCCTATTTTCAAGAGAACGACAAGGACTGTCCTTCAATGCCCATGAACGACAGGCTACATAAATGATTCCAGAAAGAGCGCCTCCTTGAAACTGGTAATGCTCTCCCGGAGATGGGAAATTAGAGTAGCCATAGATCAAGTCTGCCTTGGCCGCATATTGATCATCCTGCACAATTTCTATTTCATGGATCGGCCGTTCGTGCCTGGCAGTAGTAAGAAAATCATCTCTCAGCTTTAACTTAAAAGAGGTCTCAGTCCATTTTTCTACACGGTAATGACCCGATGCCGTAACCTGCTTAGCCACTTTCCATTGTCCCGTTAGCGCATCAAAATCATGAGGGTGAGTAATCGAATACATGCCAAAACTAAGAGTCTCCAAGAGCTTCGGCATGGGCTTTTTTAAGCGGATCGTGACCCATCCATCGGAGTTCCAGATGATCCCCGGAAAGTCCGATGAAGGAGAAATTAATTTTTCAATTCCATCTAACTGTTCAGAAAAACCGGCGTGAGAGCCCCGCTGCTTGAGAATAAAAGAGATCCTTTTTAGGGAGAGTGCAACTGCCGCAGGAGAAATCTCATCTCCATTTTCAAAGCGGATCCCCTTCCGAATTTTAAAGCTCCATTGCTTTTGATCGAGGCTCACCGACCAGGACTCAGCAATCACACCCACTGTGTTTCCGACGTGATATTGAGAGACCAGGGGAGCAAGCACGGACCTAAAAGCAAGATGATGAGCAAAGGCATCGTATTCCAGCGGATCTGCAGAGTAAGGAGGCGTACGGCTGAGAAGCAGGAGCTTTCGTTCAGAGCCGTCTGGAGAGCAAGAAGTGAGAATAGCCAAGAGTGATAGTCCCAATAAACAGGTTTGCCAGGTTCGAAAAATATTCAACATCCCCTTGCTCAACAGCGAGGAATGCCGCCCCTGCCGTTTCCGCCTCCCGTTTCCCCACCCTTCGCTAATTGCATGGATCTTTGGAGATTCAGATCCAACTGATCCGCAAGTGCGTGGAGACCCAAAACAGAAAGAAAAAGCACACCTATTGCAATTACCGTGCGTTTCATTTGAAAAACCTCCTAATTTGAGAATCCTTACTAAGAATTCTTACTAAAACATGATATAATGTGTCAAATTCTTATTCCAGAATTTATAAGATTAGTGTAATTTTGCCGGCCATGTTGAGGCTCCTGAAATTTAAGCTGAGCGAAAGAGCCATCCCAATGGTCGCTACCTTGATTTCGCTTCTGGGTTGCCTCTTGTTCTTGCGTTTTCACCTGGTCCAAACCTCGCATCAATTTACTGAAGATTTCTCCAGGCAAAATTTGGATGTTTTATCTTCTGGGGATATTTATCCCCTCGCAAGCCGCCTCAATTCACTATCCAGCGCTGTTCACTGGGTATGCGTCTCAGCAAGCAGGAGGGGTCAAGTTTTTTATCAACGAAAAAAATCCCAGGACTGTGGGGAGAGTTACTTTCAAACTCAGGCAGAAGTCACGGGCAAGAGTGATGACCAATTGTCTGTACATTTTACCCTGACACTGCCTCGTTCGCTCAAATGGAGTGGGATGGGGTTCGCAGGGTTACAATTGCTGCTGCTCTGGTCTCTCTTTATCAGCGCAAGAAGATCCACGCGGCGCTCGGAGCAAGAAAAATTTAAAAATCAAGCCCAGATAGCTACTCTCGCCACCCAAGTCGCGCATGATATACGCAGCCCGATCGCTGCATTAGATGCTGCAGTCACTGGCATGGCCAAACTACCAGAGGAGCAGCGCATCCTGGTTCGAAGCGCGATCAATAGAATTCGGGACATCGCCAATACGTTACTTGAAAAAAACCGGGCCGTGCAGATCAGTCATAAAAATGCCTCTTTAGAACCCACTTCAACGATTGAACCACAAAGCCTCCAACTCCTCTCCAGCCTGATTGATCCACTCTTGACAGAAAAACGCACTCAGTTCCGATCAAGGCCCGGAATCGAAATCGAGGCAAGGATGGATGCATCTTCGTATGGGCTTTTTGCAAAGATTCAACCCACTGAATTTAAGCGCGTGATCTCCAACCTCGTGAATAACGCGGTAGAGGCGCTAGAAGATCACGGACGAGTGCACGTCGGCCTGACTCATTTGGAAACAAAGATTCGCATTTCCGTCAAAGACAATGGGAAGGGAATTTCAAAGGATATTTTGGCACGTTTGGGACAGCGGGGAGAAACCCATGGAAAAATGGGAGGCTCAGGACTCGGACTTTATCACGCGCGGATTCAGATTGAAGCCTGGGGGGGGAAACTCGAAATTTTATCCGAACAAAACCAAGGCACAGAAGCCGTGATCACTTTACCCGCGGCCGAACCCGCGCATTGGTTCGTATCTCATCTGACCGTGTCGGCAAATGCGACCGTTGTCATCTTAGATGATGATAATTCCATTCATCAAATTTGGAAGGGACGATTTGAAACTTTGACCCATGATCCATCTGCGGCAATATCACTGGTGTTTTTCTCATTCAGTGAGGGATTTGAGCAGTGGCACCGTCAGAATCAAGAGGCAACCAGGCAGGCAATCTATCTCTGTGACTACGAACTTCTGGGAGAAAAAGAAACAGGGCTGGATCTCATTGAGCGCCTAGGTCTGATGCGTCACGCAATTTTGGTAACCAGCCGCTTTGATGAACCCCTCATTCGTGAACGTTGCGAAAAGTTGGGAATCAAACTTCTACCTAAGGGGCTGGCTCCATTTGTCCCACTACGAATCGCAATGCCCAAAAAGGTGCTGGATGTCTTAATTGATGATGATCCGCTGATTCATTTGACCTGGAAGACTGAAGCCGCCCGCCAGGGAAAGGACTTTCTCTCCTTCTCGTCCGTCCATGAATTCCTGGCTCAAGTGGATTGCATCGACCCACTCTCCACTATTTTTATTGATTCAAATCTTGAGCATGGAATCAGAGGCGAGCAAGAAGCCAAGAGGATTCACGCCCTGGGTTTCAGAGAAATTTACCTAGCAACGGGCTACGAGACTGACTCATTTCTTGAAATGCCAC
>JAHFAC010000020.1 GCA_023250755.1 Bacteriovoracaceae bacterium
TCGCAGGATCGCGAAAGCGTCGTGGAGGTAGATTCCCAGGCTGAGGTAGCGGAGTGACTGTTCCGACTTCAGAAAAGCCAAATCCAAGATACGGGAGCGCGGGCAAGAGCTCAGCGTTTTTGTCAAAGCCAGCAGCCAAGCCTATGCGGGATTGAAAAGGCATTCCAAAAATCACAGGGAGGTTTTTCGCCTGATGTCCCGTTTTTGGAAAACCACTGACCATTCTTAAGAGTGAGGGGGAGAGCGCGAGTCCCGCTTTGAGCAAAGAAATCGTCTGGTGATGAGCTTTTTCGGGGTCAAGTTGAAAGAGCAATTGCTTAATGATGTGCCAGATCTCACTTCTTGGGGATTGCATTAGGATCTCCGGCGGATAAAAGACTGGATAAAAAACCCATCCGAGGGGCTCGGTCCCAGAAATCCTCCTGTTTCGGGTTCAAAGTGGGCATGATTCGCTAAGAATTGCTTTACTATGTCCAGGGTCTCAGCTTTTCTAAAAGTACAAACGCCATAGACCAGGCGGCCCCCTGGGGCGGTGAGGTCCGCATATTTTTTAAGAAGTTCTGATTGAAGAACAGGCATTCGGTTCAAAACTTCGTCTGTTTGCCTCCATTTAATGTCCGGATTACGGCGCAAAACTCCCCAACCGCTGCAAGGAGCGTCGACCAAGACGATGTTTGCGGTTTTGCTGAACTGACTGAACTGAGAGGAGACGAGTTCATCTTGCTGGGTTTCGTCGACTGTGACGGTTTGGATGTTGTTCAGGCCGGCACGGGTTGCTCGCTGGCGTAGGGATTGGAGTTTACGTGCGGATCGGTCGTACGCATAAACGCGTCCCTTCCCTTGCAGAGCATCGGCAATGGCTAGCGTTTTGCCTCCAGCGCCAGCGCAAGCGTCCACAATAGTTATGGAGGGCGGGGTGGGGGGGAATTCAAATGATGTTGCGTGATGAACTCGGGTTTCGCCCGGTGTTGTTTGTAAAAGATCTGTGAATAATTCTGGCCAGAGGCAAAAGAGAGCCATGATTTGGGAGCCTTCGTCTTGGATCTCAAAATGGCCCTTCTGAAAGGTAGGTGTATTCATGACAGGGGCGTAGCCAGAAAGGCGTATTCCTACGGGTGAGAGGGTGGAGAGCGTTGCTTTTACGGGGAGGTTGCTTTTTTCTGTGAGCTCTCGAAGCAAGGTTTTTGCCCCAATTCGCCTCGAGGCGCGTAAGCAGAGAGGGGCTTCTTGAGCGAGAGTTTTAGCCAATTCAAACGCGCGTTCTCTTCCCCAAGAGGCGGCCCATTCTTCAAGCATCTTGGGCGGGAAATCTTCAGGCACGGAATGAGAGAGGAGTGCTCCCTCGCTCATTCGCTCATAAAGTCGTTCGGCCATCAAACTGGCGGGCCGCCACTGTTTGAGTTGATCGTGTGGAAGGTTCCAGGGTTCGTCAACAGGGATGCCAATGCCTAAGGCTTCAGCGAGCGAAGCGGGCCGTTGGAGGATGGGGGGCGTGAGTTGGGCAAGAATTGTTTTCAGTGACTTGGATTGCTTAGATAGAGATGAGTCTAAATGAATAGGCGAAGTAAAAAGTCCCTCCCATAAACGATTGAATGCAGACACCACCAAGTCTGAACGTTTTTGTAGAGAAGGCTTTGATGAAAAAATAGGTCGTGTCATGATGATTATGGTGGGTGACTCTAGCATCACCCCCTTAAAAAGGCTACTTTAGGGAAAAGAGAGGATCTTATGATTGATTTTTCACTCAGCGATGAACAAAAACAGCTCCAAGATTTAGCCAGGAAGTTCGCTAAAGAAGAAATTATTCCTAAGGCCGCTCATCACGATTCAAGCGGCGAGTATCCCCACGCCATCGTTAAAAAGGCTTGGGAGCTCGGTCTTATGAACACTCACGTTCCTCAGGAGTACGGTGGCTTAGGGCTTGGGGTTCTAGATAGCTGCATCATCACCGAGGAGTTTGCATACGGGTGTACCGGAATTACAACAGCCATGGAAGCAAATGGTTTAGCCTCCGCCCCAGTGATTGTTGCTGGCAATGAGGAACAAAAAAAGCAGTTTTTGGGGCAACTCACCTCCGAGCCTCGTCTTGCAGCTTACTGTGTGACAGAGCCAGGCGCGGGGTCTGATGTTGCCGCGATTCGTACCCAGGCCAAAAAAGTGGGTGGAGATTATGTGATCAATGGAGCCAAGATGTGGATCACCAATGCAAGCGTGGCGAGTTGGTACTTTGTCCTTGCTTTGACTGATCCTGCAAAAAAACACAAGGGGATGACGGGCTTTGTCGTCCCGGCTGATACAAAGGGAATTACGGTTGGAAAAAAAGAATGGAATTTAGGTCAGCGCGCTAGTGACACCCGTGGGATTATCTTTGAAAACGTTTGCGTGCCCGAGAAGTACCGCATCGGCAATGAAGGGGACGGTTTTAAAATTGCCATGAGCGCTTTTGATCATACGCGCCCGACGGTTTCAGCGGGGGCGGTGGGGCTTTCTCGTCGAGCCATGGATGAGGCGGTTCAATATGCGATGACCCGACAGGCTTTTGGTCAACCGATTGCTGGGTTTCAAGCGATCAGTTTCATGATCGCCGATATGGCTAAGGATATCGAGGCAGCGCGTCTCCTGGTTTATCAAGCGGCTTGGGTCATTGATCAGGGCCGGCGTAACACTAAGTTTGCAGCGTTTGCCAAGGCATTCTGTGCCGATGTGGCCATGAAGACATCCACCGATGCAGTACAAGTTTTTGGTGGTTATGGCTATTCACAGGAGTATCCGGTTGAAAAGCTGATGCGGGATGCTAAAATTTATCAAATTTACGAAGGTACTAGCCAGATCCAGCGCTTAATCATTGCCAAGGAAATTTTTGAGCGCTGAGGAATTCTTGCGCTTAGTATTCACCCGCACGCAAAGAGTCTAAAATTCTGCGATAACTTGGATAGCGAGGGAGTGAGGAGGCTTGGCAATGAGACTCGTCTTCATGGAGGCATTCGTGAGCGGCGCAGGACAATGTTGCGAACTCAGGAAAATGGGCAGCCAGCCCTTCTGGCTCAAGCCCGAGGAGTCCCAGTTCTTTGACTCCAGGGGTATCGATCCATCGAGACCCTCCAGGTCCTTTCATCATTAAGGTGCTTACAGTGGTGTGTTGACCCTTACCGGTTTGTTCGCTGACTTGGCCTACCCGGCCCATTTGAGTGCCTGTCAGTTGGCGCAACAAGGCAGTTTTTCCTACTCCGGAATGGCCACAGAACACGACGGTCTTGCCTTGGATTTGTTCCATGAGGGGTTGAATGCCGATATTGAATTTGGCACTGATTTCAAATATTTTGATTTCAAGGTCTGAGTAAAGCTGCCAGGGCTTAATTGCATTGGGCTCGAAAAGATCGATTTTGTTTACGCAGAGAAGGGCTGGAATGTTTTCGACTTGTGCAGCAATTAGGAATCGATCGATGAGCCCTGGGGTGAATTCGGGTTTAGTTGTTGCTGCAACAATGATTAAGAGATCGATATTGGCTACAATGACATGGACTGAGGATTCACCCCGCGAAGGGGCATGACGAATGAGTTGATTGGTTCTTTTTGAGGAGCCTTCGATGACCGCGTCTCGATCTGACAGGACGCTGGTTTGGACTCGGTCACCAACGGCGACAGGCGTTCTCTCGCGAATAACGGAGCCATCTCTTGCTGTACTTTCTCGCAGCAGGAGGGTGCGCCGGTAGGAGCAGAGAAGGCTTTGGCCATCATCTAAACTCACCCGGCACTGATTGGGAAAGACCTCGGTGACGGTGGCATTAGTTCTTGCGAGAGGGATTTCTAGGGCCTCTTGAGATTTTTTTTTGGTTTTTTTTTCAGACTTTTTTTGGCCCGATGGGCTTTGACGGGTTGTCGCTTCTTCGTCCAACCAGTCTTCAGAGTCTCCACGGAATTTGGGCGTCATTGAGTTGACCACCGGTAATAGGCGGGGTGACCGGGCTTGACTGCTACAAAAGTTCCACGACAAGTTGCAGTGATTTTTCCCGCACTCATGAGGGTGGCTTCAACGATGGCTCGATCCTCTTTTGATTCCACTACTTTTGCAATCAGCCGCAAAGGTTCTTGAGTGGGCGTGGGTCGTAGGAGTTTGATTGAATATTCAGCAGTTACGGTGCAGGGAGGGGCGTTGGAGTGGTTTTGGTTCATTAAATGCCAAGCCGCTGTCCAATTTGAGTGACAATCCAAGAGAGCTCCAACAATTCCACCATTTAGAACTCCAGGAAAAGCTTCATGATATTTTTCGGGAGTCCAGTCCGCAATGACTTCGGAGTTCGAAACGAAACTTCGAATCCGTAAACCTTGTGGATTGGCGGGACCACATCCAAAGCAAATGCTCTTTGCGGCATAACGTTCTTGGAGACTGAGTTCTGGCATAGGGGGCCTCTTAGGGGAGACGATAAATCCCTTTCGCTGGACTTGTAAAGTCTCAAGCCATAGAACTGGATATTATGGCCTACGAACCTCTTAAGATTGAACCTAAGTGGCAGAAGTATTGGGATGAGCGTCAGGTTTTTCGCGCAGAGATCGATCCCAAGAAACCAAAGTACTACGTGCTTGATATGTTTCCCTATCCAAGCAGTGCGGGACTCCACGTCGGACATCCCGAGGGATACACGGCGACTGATATTCTTTCGCGTTACAAGCGTGCCAAAGGATTTAACGTCCTGCACCCGATGGGTTGGGATGCTTTTGGCCTTCCGGCCGAGCAATATGCGCTTCAAACCGGTGTTCATCCCGTGGTTACGACTCAGAAGGCGATCGAAACGTTTCGGCGCCAGTTGAAGATGCTCGGATTCAGCTATGACTGGTCTCGCGAGATCGCAACTTGCGATCCTGATTATTACAAATGGACTCAGTTTATTTTTCTGAAACTCTATGAAAAGGGTTTGGCTTATAAAAAAGAAGTTCCTGTGAACTGGTGCCCAGCTTTAAAAACGGTTCTTGCCAATGAAGAAGTAGTGGATGGAAAATCCGAACGGGGAGGGCATCCTGTCCATCGTGTTCCGATGAAACAATGGATGCTTAAAATCACGGCTTATGCCGAGCGGTTGCTCAAAGATTTGGATTCACTGGATTGGCCGGAGAGCACCAAAGAGTTGCAGAGAAATTGGATTGGTCGGAGTGAGGGGCTTCAACTCAGATTTAAAATAGAAAACCACCCCGATGAAATCGAAATTTTTACAACTCGTCCTGACACACTTTGGGGTGCTACTTACATGGTTCTTGCCCCGGAACATCCGTTGGTTGAAAAAATCACTTTGCAGGAGCGCCGACCCGAAGTCCGAGCTTACCAGGAAAAAGTGGCTCGAAAATCTGATATTGCACGCCAAGGTGTGACAAAAGAAAAGACTGGTGTTTTTACGGGGGCTTTTGCCATCAACCCGGTCAACGAAGAAAAAATCCCCGTTTGGATCGCTGATTACGTGATGATGGGATATGGTACGGGCGCGATCATGGCAGTTCCCGCTCATGATGAGCGTGATTTTGAATTTGCAAAAACCTTTGCCCTCCCAATGAGAAAAGTGGTTCAGTCAAAAGAAGAACAATCGCACGATCTTGCTTTTTCTGGAGAAGGGATTGCGGTCGATTCGGATTTTATTACTGGAATGGAAACGGCAGAAGCTAAAGCACGCGTCATCGCTTGGGCTGAAAAACAAAAAATCGGTAAAGGTAGGGTGCAATACAAACTCCGTGATTGGCTTTTTTCGCGTCAACGCTATTGGGGTGAGCCGTTTCCGATCCTTCATGCTCAGGATTCTGGAGAGATCGAGAAGATACGTACCTTGAATTTAGATGAATTGCCGGTTTTACTCCCTGACGTTCAGAGTTATGAACCTTCGGGGACAGGAGAGAGTCCACTGGCGGCGATTCAGGACTGGGTTTTTATCACCGATCCAGCGACTGGACGCCCTGCTCGCCGAGAAACCGATACTATGCCGGGGAGTGCCGGGTCGTCTTGGTATTTTCTCCGATATTGCGATCCAAAGAATAAAACCGCACCATTTAGCCCAGAGGCCGAAAAATATTGGTTACCCGTAGATCTCTATCTCGGAGGTCCTGAACATGCGGTGGGGCATTTGCTTTACGCCCGCTTTTGGACCAAGGTGCTCTACGATGCAGGTGTCGTGAGTCATGATGAACCTTTTAAAAAGTTGGTACACCAAGGCATGATTCTGGGTGAGGACGGCGAAAAGATGTCTAAATCCAGGGGAAATGTCATTAATCCAGATGAAGTAGTCAATCAATATGGCGCTGATACTTTACGGCTTTATGAGATGTTCATGGGGCCGCTTGAACGGGACAAGCCTTGGTCGACTTCGGCCATTGAAGGCGTGTTTCGGTTTCTTCAGCGGGTCTCAAGAGTGTTCATTCAAGATGAAGACTCCAAACTTCTGGTTACTGACTCTGAGCCCACCCTCGAGGATTTAAAGATCCTTCATAAGACCATCAAAAAAGTGACGGAGGATATTGAGAATCTGAGATTCAATACAGCAATCAGTCAAATGATGGTGTTTATTAATCATATGACGAAAGCCATGGTTCGCCCCCGAGCTTGCCTAAGGCCTTTTGTTCAGATTTTGAATCCTTTTGCCCCGCATTTGGCCGAAGAGCTTTGGGAACGCTTGGGTGAGAAGGGGTCACTTACTTATGAATCGTGGCCGGTATTTGATCCCGCGCTCGCGAAAGAGGATCATGTCACGCTTGCGGTTCAGGTTTTGGGTAAGACGCGTGGGACACTTGAGGTGGAGCGTGGGGTGGATCAAAATACGATTGAGACCAGGGCAAAGGAGTTGCCCTCGGTCGCGAGCCATCTTCATGGGAAACAGATTCGAAAAGTTATTTTTGTGCAGGATCGAATTTTAAATTTTGTAACAGGATAAAATTTGGAGCGTGGAAGCGGCTTTTTTGAATTAATTCAAAGTCGCTTCCACGCCCCCAGATTTCGCTCCCGCTCAAGACCAGGATTGTCTAGTGTGTGCATCCTATGTGTCTTTGTGAGCAAGGGGAGCAAGAAATAAATTTACACCTCCTTTCATCATAAAAATCATCAGCGCAGCATGGTTTTCCAATAGTAACTTGCTGCTGAGCGGGCCATTTCACACTGGTTTGTCGTCAGCTGGGTTGACCCTTGATAGATGACTGGATTCATGACGTCAGAAGTATCGCTGACATGGCTTAAATTCAGATAATGCCCGAGTTCATGAGCAATGATATTAGGATAGTTGCCCACTGGCTCTTCGAGAATCGCTCCATAGGTTCCCCCCCCTGGCATCGTTGTCCAAGCATTCGCGGCACCTGCGCCCAGGCTTCCGGACCAAGCTCCCGTAGTGACCACCAGAAGCGTCGAGTTATCGTCAAATTCGGAGCGAATCTGAGAGAGTTCAGACATGCTGGAGGTATTGAAAGAAAGACCATACTTCTGGGGATCAACAGAAAGATATTCCCCGATTTCAAATCCGATATTGCATTGCAACCAGGTTTTATTGATTAGCGCCAAGTTTTGAAGGGCCTCTTGGCCTGAGACGATCGCTTTCGCTTGCAGGTTTTCGTAAACCACGTATTTCAATGATAAGCAAAGATGTGCAGGATCGCTCGTATGGCAACTGTCTCCCAATCGGGTTGAGGAATTTTCTCCTGAATTGGGATTGCCATTGCTAGTATCTGGAGGGGCTTCGTTCGGAAGCGGCTTTGAAGCATCATTGACTTGATCTCTTCCAAGTACTGTTCCGATCGGGGCGTCGGAGGAGGGTCCATTGCAAGCAGGCAGCAAAAATAAAATCAACAATAACAACGGCGAAACAGCTAATTTTAAGCAATGATTGAAATTAGAAATTATTTTCAAATCTAAATCTCCTTTATTGATAGATACGGGAGACCTTAAATAAAAGTGTCGAATAAGGGAGATAAAATATTTTTTGATTTATTTATAAATTTTCATCTATAGTTATTAATCTATGTTGTATCGATTTAAGAAACGGAAGTCTGAATCGGATGGATCATCTCTCGAATGCATTTCTGGCGGCGCTAAAAAAGTCCTCCCGAAAGCGCTATTTGAAGCCTTTAAAAAGGGGGAGGAGTGGGCTTTCTCTAAAATCTATTTGATTTATAAGAATCCTATTTTGAGATATGTCTCCCAAAGAGTGGGTGATCAGGAGATTGTGAATGACCTGGGTCAGGAGATTTTTTTAAAAGCACACCGCTTTCGGAGTTCCTATCAATCGCAATACACTTTCTCTACTTGGCTGTGGACTATCGCAAGAAACACGGTTTCTGATTGGTATAGAAAGCATTCTAGAGGCGAGTGGATGGAGAGCTCAAATCCAGAAGACTCTTTGTTTTTTGAGGAAAAATTTTCAACTCCTGAGCCGAACGCAGAAATTTTGCTTGAACGAGAAGCCGAAAGGCAGGGCTTTATGCAGTTGCTGGAAAAGCTCACGGATCTTCAAAAAAAGGTTCTCTGGATGCGAGTGATCCATCAACTTTCTTATCAAGAGATCGCAAAAAAGCTCGGTCTGAGCCTTTCTGCGGTGAAGTGCCTGGTCTACCGCTCTAAAAAAGCTTTGAGTGAGATGGGATGTTCTCCTGTATTTGCATGATTTGGGTGTTGGACAGAAACTTTGAACTTTCAATCAGAAAATTCTCTACAGCCGGAGGGAGCTGGATTAAACTGATTGAACCATGGCAAGAAAACAAAAACTTGATCTCGACGCATTGCTGACTAAAATCGTAGAGCTTCTCTTGCGTCATTCGCCCCAAGAACTTAGTTTTTCGAGAGTATCGCGCTTAACAAGGGTTCCCCGGTCTACCTTGTACTATTATTTTGGGAGTTCACGTGAAGCGATGATTGAGCAAGCTGTGAAATTTTGGATGGAAAAATTCGTCCAACTCATGACTTTGACAAAGACCTCAGACTATTCGGACTGGGAGAGCTTTCAAGAGGCTAGGCTCAAGTCTTCAACTCAGCTGGTTCAGAAATACCCGTGGGCCCCTCACCTTTATTTTAGATATCGTAATGATCCAGGAAAGTTGGGAGACAGGATTCGTCAAATTGAAATCGAATATGTAAACAGGCTCGCTTCATCCTGGAAGAACTATGCCGGCAAGCCCGCCGACGTTCTAGCGGTCCGTCTTTCAAGTTATCTCAAGCTGGGGCTTCTTTGGGGTCTTGCTGTAGATGGCTCGCTTTGGTTTACGGGAGCTGATGAAACGGCGATTTATCGTGTTGTGGATGTGATGACTCGGGCATCAACTGAAATTATGAGTAAGGAATTTTGATCAGCGGTCCTTTGATTATGCCGCTTTTTGTTCCCCATCTTCTAGGGCTGCTTTCTTTGGCACGAGTCTTTCTGAAATAATTTTCAGCTCACCGGCATTTCCGGATTCATGATATTCGGCGTCTTGGTTGACATTCCATAGATCATATATTTTTTTGCCTGCCATAATATTTTCAGCGCAGAGCATGGCGGTCATCATGGCATGATCTTGGTTGTTGTATTTATGCATTCCATTTCTGCCGATTAAATGCAGAGTGGGGAATCTTGATTCAAGTTCAGATTTTACCTTTTCTACATGATTTGAATACTCTTCGTCATAAACCGGATAAGCCTTTTTTTGTCTGACTACGCAGCCGTCGAGGATGTCCTCCGCCATTGCGAGCCCTATGAGCTGGAGCTCTTTTTTGGCAAGCTCAATGAGTTTTGCGTCATCTGAAGCCCAGAGGCCGTCGCCTTCAAAGCAAAAATATTCTAGGCCATAGCAGCAGAGCGAAGGATTTGGGACGAGTTCAGGCGACCAGGATTTGAAGTTTTGAACCCTTCCGACCGTGACTTTTGGGTCGTGAATGTAAATCCAGTTATCATCAAAAAGATTTCTATCCTTTAGGATGACGGCGACAGTGACGAAATCTCGATATTTTAGCGAATTTGCTGATTTTAAGGTTTGAGGAGTTAGGCTGGGATGTAAACCGGTGGCCAGATCTCGTATTGCCGCAGTAGAGATGAGGTGATGAGATTCAATGAATTCTGTTTTTCCATTTCCGTCTTTGTAAGTGACTTTCCAAAGTTTCGATTGAGCGTCATAAGCGGAGTGCGTGACGGTTTTACCCATCTCGATTTTTCCGCCCATGGCTTTGATTCGCTCTGCACAAGTTTCCCACATCATCCCGGGGCCTTTGCGAGGATAGCGAAATGAATCAATTAAGGTTTTAATCATTTTATCCCTAGACTTGGGTTTTGGCTTGAGCGCATTAATCACGGCAGAGAAGAGAGAAAGTCCTTTGATTCTTTGAGCGGCCCAGTCGGCTGAAATTTCTTTGCAGTTCATGCCCCAGACTTTTTCTGTGTAAGTTTTAAAGAAAATATTGAACAATCTTTTTCCAAATTGATTACTGACCCAGTCCTCGAAGTTTTTTGGGTTCTTAACCGGCAGTAATTGATACAGGGAGTAGGAGAGGACGCAGAGGATGGATTCTAAAATGCCCAATTTGAACAACGCTTCCATGGGCTTCAGTGGGTATGAAAAAAATTTACCTCGATAGTAAATCCTTGAAGATCTGGGTCGATGAAGCATGTCATTGGGGAGTATTTCTGTCCAAAAATCTTCCACTTCTTTTGATTTTGAGAAAAATCGATGACCGCCAATGTCAAAACGAAAGTCTTTGTATTTGACCGTCTTTGAGATTCCTCCTACATAAATAGGATCTGCTTCTAAAACTGTAACGGGTACGCCCTTTTTTGATAAAAGATAGGCGGCGGTAAGCCCTGCTGGTCCTGCTCCGATGATCGTGACACGCTTGGATTCTGTTTGGCTCATAAATGGAGTACCCCTGTTTCCTAAACAAAATCGGTAAAATTTGAAAAAGGCTTGAGTAAAATTTTTCAAATTTTTCAAAACTTTGTGAGCGCTGTTTAGAGAGTCAACGTGCCACCAGGCCGGAGCCAAATAAATCCTGATTAATTTTGTCTTGCTTTTTTTCGTGCTCGAATCGATATTTTTACCCGGCATGGCATTTGCTGTTATCTCCCCCATCTCTGTTGACTTGGGTCACAGAGCAAACCTAAATCACTTATAAGGGGAAAGAAAATGAAATCAAAACGTTTGGTGATGAGTGTTTTAACTCTATTTTTATTGATGCCAATGAGTGCAGCGTTGGCGGACCATCAAGGAGGGGGTGATGTAGTCAGCCATCTTGCTACAGAAGCCCAAGAGCTCGACTCTTTGGTTCGTTACTCTTATCTTCGTTGGAATGTAAAATCAGCAGTTTCGAGTTTTGCAATCGAAGCGAATCGACTCCAAAGCGTTTGTCGGGGATTTTCAAACGGGGGCGAGCCTAACGGTAGAGAGCCTAACAGCGGAGAGCCCAACAGCGTCACTGAGCCTTTGGATCACAATGGCGGCGACCAGGGGTGCGATCTCCAGCTCTCTCGGACCGTGAGGGCTTTTTCTCCCGTTGAGCGTTACCTTTACGACGCATATTATGATTTTAATCAGATTTATAATCAGTATGTCTCGGTTCGAGAGGCACTCAATGTCGTCCGATCGACAATTCATTGATCCATGTCTGAATGGACTTACTTTCTTAGCTAATTTTTTTAACTCAAACACGAAGGAGATCATTTATGAAAAAAAGCATTGTTTTAGGATTGATGGCGATTTTAATGCCTTTATCAGTATTCGCTCATGGTGACAAAGTTGGTGTCACCCAGCACGCGATCGAGACTGTACTAGAGAAATTTAAAAAAGAGGAGGCAACTCAAGTTGAAAAATTTCTTGGAGTTAAGGCATGGCCAGATGGGCAAAAAGTACAGGTTAAAGTTTATTTGCCAAATAGCACCTTTATCCAATATGGCTGTTCTGAGCATGAAATGAATGGCGAAGAAATGGTGATGTGCGATAAAGCTCAGTAGATTTTCATGAGAGGCAAGTGCACCAAACTTGCCTCTCATGATTTACCTAAGGCATTTTTTTCGTAAGGAGGTGTTCTGTGTATTTAAAAACAAGAAATAATCACTGGTTTTGTTTTGGATTGGTTACTCTTTTATTTCTCGTTTTAAATATAAGCTGTAATCAAAAAACAGCGGAGCCCACACAAGAAGCAAAAAAGCAGGACGAAGAGTCCCCGCTTCCATCTTACCAAATCCCTCTTCAGCCGACCTTTGTTTCGATCCGTGAGAATATTCTGGCCACTTCCTCCATCCGTGGAAAATGTCTTAGTTGCCATAGCGGATCCAAACCGGCACACCATCTCGATTTATCTACTTACGAAAAAATCGTAAAAAATTCCCATCTTCCGCCTCTTCTCGTGCCAGGCAAGCCAGAGGACAGCGTGCTTTACACTTCCTGCGCTAAGGGTGAAATGCCCAAAGGAGGAGGAGCCAAACTCACTCAGCAAGAGCTCAATGCGCTCTACGATTGGATTAAAGAAGGCGCTAAAGATGAAAACGGAAATCCTGCACCCACCCCTGAGCCTACCGGTGAGCCCGGTGATGGGGATTAGCTCTATCCTACTAATTTGATGACCGAGGGATTTTTTCCAAAAGTACACGAATTCTACAAAAATAGATGCTCTTTGTATGATATTGCTT
>JAHFAC010000021.1 GCA_023250755.1 Bacteriovoracaceae bacterium
TCTACGCTGAGCTCTTTAATAAATAATGTAACAATAAAAATGTATAACTTCCGGGTGAATTTCTTTAGTCTCCCAAGAAATAGTAACGTCAAAAAAGCGATGACACCGCCGACTAGAATCCCGAAAATTCCCACTTCAAACGAAAATCGAAATCCACCCCATGCCCCAAGCGCCATCAGAAGCTTCACATCACCTGCCCCCATATGCCCAAGCCAAAACATCCAGCCATAAAGCAAGAAGCCCGTCATTATCCCAAGAAGAGCATTTCCAATTCCCCACCAGCCACCTAAAGTCGCCGCCGCTATCATGCCTAAAAAAATCGCAGGGAGAGTAAGCCAATTGTAAATACGTCCCCAGAAAAAATCCGTAATCGCAGCTATGACCGAAAGCGCAAGGATGGGGTAAAAATAAAGCTCAGTTGGTCCAGACATAAAGAGGCGCCCTACCTACTTTTAAATCCTTTTCGAGCTGACCCCCTAACCGAAGAATGCCCTTATCAAGAGCCTTCAGGATAGTGCGAGCCAGAGCGGCGGTACTGACTACAATGAGCGTCAGCAGGAGGATGTACTCCGTCGTCGCTTGAGCGTCCTCTTTTTGAAGAAAAGTTTTTAAAATCCCCACTCCCCCACCTAATTGATGTCGTTGGTAGCCTCCCCAATTTTGGCTCCCAGCGCATCTACAGTCGATTCTAAACGTGCTTTGAACTTCTCCCTGAACTTCATGGCAATCATGACCACCACGGCAAGGATGAGGATATACTCTGTGGTCGATTGCCCACTTTCATCCATCATGAATTTTTTCAAAAGCCCTTGTCCCTTTTGGCTCATATGCCACTCCCTATCTCTCGTTGACTCATCGGCAACTCAAACGAGAAACATGAACTCATTGGAATCCTCCAGAGTTCCCTCCACATTCCATTTTACAAGTAGTGTACCTTTAAGGTCAAGAAATTAACTCAAGATTTAAAAAATCACTAGTATTGACAGTAGGTTATCTTCAGCATGAGGACTTTCGCTCTTCAATAATGCCTGAAACTCTTCAATGGAACGGCTTACTTTAAATTTTTTTTGTTGAATTTCTAGAACCAATCTCCGCACATCGCTCTTGAGACCATCTGTCTGAAGAAGGAGCCAGTCTCCCGAACGGACCCGAAACTCAGTGATCTCAGGCTCAAGAAATTCATCCATCCCAAGTGAGCTCAGTGGGGTTTGAAAAAATGGGGAAGAAGAATCGCTTTTGGAAAAAGGATCAACCAGCCTAGCGTAAGAACGAGGCACCACGAGTTCAACTTCTTTGCCCGATCTGAACAACCAGGAGTTGCAGCATCCAATATTGGCAAGCGCAAATAGATTACCATCCAACAAACCCGCCAGTAATGAGGCGCCGCCTTTTTCGTGAATCGATTTATTTTGATTCAAAGCGAGAACCTCCCGGTTTGCAATGATCAGCGCATTAAAAAGCACATTCCCCGCCAGCGAAAAATCACGCCGGAGAATAAAAGGGAGAGTCGCCTCTAAATCCCCCGCCTCTTTTTCAAGAAATCTCTGCACAGAGTGACATGCGGACTTTGCAGCCTGAAGCCCAGACTCAGGCCCGCCAAAACCATCAGCCAACGCAAAGATGCCGCGCTCGGCACTAAACCAGGTAAAATCCTCCTGAGCCTCGCGCAACCCAGCGGACGAATAAGACGAGACAGCTCGAATCATGCTCATGGTTGGCCCTCGTCAAAGTCTTTTCTAAAATAATGACTGAGCTTACTCTCTGCTCGTTTAAGATAGATATCTTCTCTTGGTGCGACTTCAAGGCACTCCTTAAATTTTCGCTTTGCCGTTGCAAAATCACTGTAACTCTCCGCGAGAACGGCCTCAGTGTAAGCAAGTTTGGCCCGATCATGGAGAACTCCCCGAATCCGCGACATCCCCTCAAATCCGGCACGATGATGAGGATCTGCTATCGTCGCCTTTTCGTAAAGCTTGTAAGCGGACGGCAGGTCCCCAGCATCCTCTTTCTGCTTGGCCGCCTGGAGGAGCGGCTCCCGCCGCTTCGCAATCCAAACCTTGCAGGCGTGAATTGACCTTTTAGCCAAACGCAAGAGCTTCGGATCATGCATTCCATTTGCATCGACAAGCGTCTGAATCATTTTTTCGTAAATAGAAATAGCTGAATAACATTTTCCCTTGCTTTGATAGGACTTCGCCTCTTTGAACGTGGCTGAAAGTTGCTCCTCCAGCATAAGCCTCACTCTATTTTTTTCAGCCTCATCGCGAAGCGATGATTCGTATTCCTGGATCTCCGCTTTCCACTTGGCGACCTGGGCATTCTCTGGGTCGACGGTCAGGATTTGCGACATCAAATCTCTTGCCTCACTATACTGTTTTTTGATCATCTTTTCGCGGGTCTCTTCAATCATCTGGTCAAGTCGCGCTTTAAGCTGGGCTTCTTCTTCTTTTTTCCGTCTTTCTTCTTCAATCGCCTGCAACTTCCGCTTGCCTTCTTGGGCGTATCTCGCAATTTCTTTTGAATCCTTGTAATCAGGAACCAGCGCGAATATTTTTTGGACCTCATACAAAGCTTTGTCATATTCTTTGTTTTTGTAGTGCTCAAAGGCAAGAGCGTGCTGGGACTCAACAAAGCGTTTTTGTTCTTCTGACAAGTTATGAAATGCAAGCGGAATGGGGGCACCCGATGAAGAAGCAGCGGCCACCTTTTTTTGTTCCCCTTTTTTTATGGTCGTTTTTTTAACGGACTCCGGATCCTCATCCATCAGCAAGAACCATAAACCGGCAATAATCACCCCGAGCACCAAGTATCTTTGGAGCGGCGGCAACGCGCTGATTTTCTTAAGGAACGGAAGGAGCGGAGCCTGCCCCTTCTTGCTGGAATCGGGAATCCCTGTGATGCCCGGGACAGAAGAGAGATCTGATCCCACCATCGGCACATCCGGTTGCTGCTGAAAATGATGAGGCAACGCTAAATTTTCTGAAAAACCAGGAGCTGAAACACTAGCAGGATCACCGCTCTTAACCAGTTCCACCCCCTCTACTCCAGAGGCAGGAGCCTCCTCCTGAGCGACGGACAAAAAATCTTTTTGCCTGTCAGCGTAGGCTTCATCCAAAACCTCCAGCCGGAACTCAACCTCACCAATCCGCAGAATTTCATCTCCGGTAATTTCTTGTTCCGTAATTCTGATATTATTCACAAAAGTGCCATTCCCAGATTCTAGGTCTCGAATTACAAAACCGGGACCCTTGCGACGAATCACCGCATGCTTGCGTGAAGCCCGATTATCTTCGAGAACAACGTCGCACTTCTTGCCTCTTCCCAAAGAAATTTCATCTTTATTAATTTCTAACACCGGAACCTGGGCACCACCGGAAGGAAACACCAAGCGGGCTTTCAATCGTGACTCGAGAACAATTTGAGTCACCCCACCTTCATCGACTAATGGCTCTTCATTCAGTTCTTCATCAAGTTTTTCTGGTAATTTTTCAGAGGGCTCTTCATCTGGTTCCTCAACCTTCTCTTCTAGTTGCTCATTAGGCATACTTAAGCCAGAAAAAGAGGAAGAGTCAGAACTAGGCCCTAAGGAGAGGGAATCAGAGAGAGGTTCCGACTGGGTTTTTTCAGCCGTGAGCCGGAGCAAATAAGGACCGATAGAAATGACATCGCCCTCTTTAAGAAGCGCCTGAGCACATTGAGCGCCATTGACCAATAAAGGCGAAAAAGAGCTTTTCTGCTCGACTTGAACACCTTCGGATGTCGGCTTGAGGACGGCATGCATTCGGGAGATGGCCCGTCCCTCAAGCCGGATCACACAGCCCTCGCCACGGCCTATGGCTGTCTCACTTGAAATCGGGACTGACTGGATCTCTTGCCCGTCTCGCATCACGGTAAGAAGAGGTGCTGCTCCCATTAGCTGCCCTCCCCTCGTTTTGCCTTTTCAATGGCCTCTAACTGCTCCTTTGCCTCCAGGTATTGAGCGTTCTGAGGGTCGCGAAAAAGCAGCCTCAAGACCGCTTCAAAATGACCACGTGCTTTTTTAATTTTTCCTGAATCGAGACTCCTTTTACCTATATCGAGATGGTACTTAACCTCGCTTTTGATCTCTTGCTCGCAATGATCGAGATAGAGTCGAGCCAAACTATGACCTGGGGCAATTTGCAGGACTGTTTCAAAATTGGATTTAGCTCTGAGATAATTTCTTTCTCGATATTCTCTAAATCCAGAACGAAAGAAAATTTCAGCGGTCTTATCCTGGACTAAGAGTTGGCTTTCTGGCAAGTACGAAGCAAGGTCACGAGACTCACCGGCTTTCCTCTTGGCTTGCTTTTGAGATGCTCGCTTTCCATCATCAAAAAAGAACAAAAAAGCCACTAAGGCCAACCCTCCCATCAATAAAATAAGATTTTTTTGTTGAGAAGATCCTGCACCTGTTGGCCCAGAAGCCCTATTTGATGCCGGCAACGAAATGCTACCAGCCATTTTTCTCACCTCGGACTGACGGGCGGAGAAATTGGACTGCTCAGCCTGGATCTGGATCATTTCACGAGGAGGGGCAACCAGGGCCGAGGTTTCCACTTCCGGCGGAAAAAACTCAAGCGTTGTTTCGCCAAAACTCACCGTATCATGCGGTTTAAGTTCAGCCGAAGTCGTTGCTTTATCATTGTACAAAATTCCATTGGCGCTCCCGAGATCCCGGACGCGCCAACCCTTTGGACCCTGGACCACCTCTGCATGCAAGCGAGACGACTTGAGATCTGAAACCACGATATCATTTTCATCACCACGGCCCAGAGTCGCGCGAGAGGCCGTGAGAACAAACACAGTCCCATAGTCGGGACCTTTGACCACTTTTAACCTGGCCAACTCTCCGTTTTGCCTCGGAACCATCTGATGCTTGAATCTCAGTGCGCTTCCCATCGTGTCTGTCTCACTCCTCCTTTCTCTCCGTCACCAGGAGAAAACATTTAGGCGAACCGCCCAAAGACCCAAACGCTGAAGAATGCATGCGATAAAAGATCCCTGAAAAATCAAAATCTTCACTAATCCCTGGTCCGCCCGCCGGCGATCGATCAAACAAATCATTGCAAAGCGAGCCGAAGGCCTGATCACGGGCCAAAAGAGCCAAAGGTTGCCCCAATGAACTATCCAGGCGAAGGCCGGTAATTTCTTCAAACAACGAATTCATGTACAAGACCTTGCGATCCCCATCACAAAGCACCATGCCAAACTTTGAAATTCCGCCCAAAATTTGCAACGGAGCCGCAAACTCCTCCGGACTCGGCCCACTTCCGAATCCTCCTGTGGTCGATCCGCCTTCGATGGCGCTCCCACTTTTCGGAACGCGCTGGAGTGCCGAATTAATCACCTCCCAAAGTTGATCCAATTCAGAGGACTTGAATTCGTGAGTGACTTGAGTCATTTCGCCCTTGAGAACCTTATCTATGTCATCATTGAGGACTTGAAATGGCTTGAGCGTGAGACGGTACAAAACCAAAAACACAAGAGCGAGGAGAATTCCATTGAGAATCAATGTTTCAGAATAGACCATCCCCACATCACCGGCACTGAGCGTGGCCAATGTGGTGTCAAGGCCAACAATAGCCATGCCAACAATCACATTTCGACTGACGCGAGGATCGAGAACTTTCACTGGCTCAATAGCAACCACCGTTTTAGCGTCAGCCTCAATTACGTATCCAACCTCTCGACCCTTTAAGAAAGCATTCTTAGCCTGAACGGCCAATCTCGCTTCAGCCCCGTGGGTAAGATATTGATTCATTCGTACGGCTGGAGCAATGATCCGGTTATCCATATCTGTAATGACCGCCAGACGCACGCCCTCTTCACGCTCAAGTCCTCCAATATCAACTGTCGTTTCGCTCCGATTCGCTAGGCTTGCGACATTTCTCTCGACCAATTGTTTGGCCATAAACTGTGCTCTTCTACTAATCTCCTTGATCAAACTTGCTTGATTCGCCTGCAGGAGTGACGGTATTGAAATGATTAAATTTCCGATCGCGATCACGCCAAACAAGCCGGCACAAATCACTCTCCAATCATGCTTGAAGTTCAAGCCATAAAAAAATGGCATCAAAAATTTATCGAAATACCAAATCACTTTCTCTTTGAATTCAGCGGGAGGCTTGTTGGGATCAGAAATCCGAATGGAATGAGTCACGTTGCTGGGTGAATGAGAACCAGAATGCGACTTTGGGAATTGGACCACATTTCCTAAACCATAGACTGTGGGAGCCTGACCAGGAAGACGACTGGACGGCTCAACCAATTCAAGGACAAACTCGCCTACGCCAATTCGATCTCCTGGATTAATTTTTCTGTTTTTTGCTCGAACTCCATTCACAAAAGTTCCATTAGCACTACTCTCGTCCTGGAGTATTACCTCACCATTGCTTACAACCAGTTTACAGTGGGTTTTAGAAACTTTTTGAGAAGAGAGAACAATGGTATTGCCCACTTGACGACCGATCAGCACCTCACCCTGTTGGAGAGCAAAGCTTGATCCGCGATTTGGCCCTGCAACCACTGTCAGCTTAAACATACCTCATCCCCAGCAACAATCCCGCACTGCCTAGCAACTCCTGAAGGCAACTCGAGCGTGTCGCTTCCGCTGAAATCCATCAGCGGAAAAAAACGCCAGGGCCGAACTCCTTCGTGAACCGAAGAAACTCGAACCCGCACCTCAACTCCGTCCTGCTCACGCTTCAGGAAAATCACGTCGATCGAAAACCGCATGAACCACATGTGGATGCTGTTGCAATGAGGAAACAGCATTCCTTCACCTGGACTCAATTTCGGTTTCCCGATCAATCCTCTGAAGCGATCCAAAAAGGACTCCGCCACGAAACACTTATCGGCAATAATCTTTTGATTTTTAATGGATTTCACAATCATCAGTCGCCTTCCTGCTGGCATGACTCACCCCGTTGAGTTTGGGTAAAGGAATGAAAGGATAAAGGGCCCAAAAATCATAAGCATCACCGCTGGAAGAATCAAAAAAACCAGTGGAAATAAGATCTTCTGCGCTGCCGCGGCACCTGCTTTTTCAGCTCTAATAATCCTTTCAATTCGGATTTGTTCAGATTGCTGACGAAGGATCTTGCCAATCGATGCGCCCATCTGATCGGCTGAAACCAAAATCGCCACGAAGGAGTTGATCTCCATCATGTCGACACGATAAGCCATCTCGTGCAGCGCTTCTGCTCGAGAGGCTCCGACTTTAATTTCTCTCAAAATTTGACCAAGCTCTTCAACTAAGGGACTAGAAGTTGCTTTTTCTACCACCTTACCGATCGCACCAATAAAGTCCAGGCCGGCTTCAGTTGAAAGCGCAAGCAAATCTACGATAAACGGAAGTGAACGAAGTATCTTTTTCTGCCGGTCTTTAATGCGCGTGTAAACCCAAAAGTTTGGATAAAACCAGCCTAAAATAGCTGATCCGACGATGTAATACCATTCGATATCGATCAAATCTAAGGCGCGCAAAATCCCGCTCACAATGGGGAAAAACAAAATCAGAAAAAGCTTAAACCCAATGAACTCATCCGGAGTCAATTCCTCACGCAATGCCGCACTAATCAATTTTCGTTTGAAAATTTTCCGTTTATCTTCCCAAAATGGTTTTCCCCTTACCAAGGGAACAAAATACTGAGTAAAGAAGGGACGCGTAATCCGCACTAAAGCATTGGTCGCCTTGCGATTTCGCAAATCAGCCAGATTCTCTTGGACGGCTCGACTCTCCTCCTCCTCCATCAGCATGCGCACGAGCAAAAAGGTGCCAAGCCCAATTAGGACATAAGAGAAATAAATGACGAATTGGCCTTTTTCAATTGCCTCAATCACCATAGGAGCACCCGCCTACTGATCGGCAGAAAATCGCCCTGGCCCAAGGTACTTTTAGACCCCATGACGTTCCTGTGCACCCTTGTGTAGGCAATGACCCACCCCCCATCGACTTATTATTTAAATTTATAATATTATATCAAAATAATCAATTAATTGGAATTCAATCAGGAAAAAAACTGATTTCTCTGCTACCCTAAATTCAAAGATTCAAACTTATGAATTTAAAATTCTCAGGATTTCTACACCAGCTCAAATCCGCAGTCAGAGATACGATGCATCAAATCCAAGAAAGCCAAATCTTGCTTGTAGCATCCAGTCTCGCCTACACCACGGTTCTCTCACTGATACCCTTATTAGCAGTCAGTTTTTCAATTTTCCACGCCTTTGGCGGACTTGAAAAACTTTTCTCTACGATCGAACCCTTCATCATTGAAAACCTGGCCGAAGCCTCTGGATCCGATGCCATGGAGGCCATTCGTCGTTTCATCAGCAACGCTCACGCCGGTGTGATAGGAGTCAGCGGTCTCATTGCATTGATCATCACCAGCATGAGCATGCTTTCAAGCGCTGAAAAAGCGATCAATCGAATTTGGAAAGCCCCCATCTCAAGAAGTCTCTTTCAGCGGGTCGCTACCTATTGGCTTTTTATTACACTTGGACCCATCTCTCTCTCTGTCGGGATTGGATTCATCACCTCAAGCCAACTTGGAGGGGCTCGCATCTTACCCAGCGGGACTGGGGTTTTTCTGCTCGTCTGGTTCCTGCTTTTTAGTGTTTACAAATGGGTCCCTAATCGAAACGTCCATGTTTGGCCTGCTGCTGCCTCTGCCCTGATCATTGCTTGCACATGGAACTTGGCACGCCTCAGTTACCGGCTCTACACATCCCATGTCATCACTTACAGTAAAATTTACGGGAGCCTGGGCGCGATTCCCATTCTTCTTCTCTGGATCTACATCCTCTGGGCGATCGTCCTGATGGGTGCGGCAATCTCTGCCGCATTACAAAAAAGGTTTGATCCAAAATGATTTTGCTCTGGGCTCTTCTTATTGTGCAATCTGGTTTTACATCAGACGAATGGTACACAGTCACTTTGAATCCCTCCGTTCGATATGGTTATTATCATGACCACGTAGAAATCCAGGGGGATCGCATTATTTTTCAAAATCATTATTGGAAACATGAAGAGGGGTTTCTCAATGAAGAACATCTCGGAGGATTTTCAAAAAACGATCCTGATTTGACGCCTCTCTTTTTTAATTTTCAATCTAAATACCGAGCTACAGAAATAAAGATCGACGGCACAGTTAAAGACGGCAAATGGCTCACAGTAAAAATTCACAAAACAGGACAGGAACTTCCGATCATCACTCGCACCATCCCAAAAAAGATCATTCTCTCGATTTTCTTTCCGGTCTGGCTAGGAAAAACACTTCCTAGCATGAAACCTGGACAAACTATTTCATTTACAACTTTGCTTGAAGACAATCTTGAGGCCAGCTTTAATCCGGTCTCAGGCCGTGTTCGTCTCGAAAAACCGGATGATTACGCAAGAAAAACTTCATCTCAAAAACTAAACGTCAATTACAGAGACCAACAAAGCATCTGGTATGTTGATAAAAAAGGAATTCCCTTAAAAATGGACCTACTCTCATCTAAAGCCCGTGTGGATCGAGTCTCAAAAGAAACTGCAGAGCGTTTTCTCCAGGAATAGAACTTCATGATCGTTCGTGTTTTTTCTTTCTTACTCTTGCTTTTGATCGTTTTCGCCTCGGCACGCGCGATGATTCGATGGCTCCCTGGCGATCCACTTGAAACCCTCATGGCAGAAAGCGGAACCACAGCCTCGCGTGAGGTTCTGCGGTCTGAACTGGGCTTAAATCGTCCCTACGGAGAAGCACTTTTTCAGGACCTTAAAAACGGCTTTCATGGAGATTTCGGCCATTCCCTCTTTACCCGACAACCCCTTGCTCCCGAGTTGGCAAAACGATTTAAAAAAACGATGCTTTTAGCGTTCACAGCCCTGGGACTGGGACTTTTTTTCAGCCTGGGACTGGGACTTTTAGCAGCTCGTACTCTTTATGACTCCACTCTGGTGACCCGCGCGGCAAATCAGATTTGCACCCTTCATGGTGCTCTGGCCGCTGCAATGCCCACCCCCTGGTTGGGTCCCATTCTCATTGATCTCTTTGCCGTCAAGATCAAGATATTCCCACTCGGCGATGCACTTGCCCTCCCTTCACTCACTCTTGCACTCGGACTCAGTGGTTTTTGGTCACGACTGATTCGTGAACGAGTCCGTGAATCACTCAAGTTCGGGTCTGCCCAAGGCGCCAGAGCACGAGGGATTCCTGAGTGGAAAGTCATGATCAAATATGGGCTCGCTCCGGTCTCAGGATCACTCCTCGCCTACCTCGGAACACAGATAGGCGCACTCTTGGGAGGAGCATTCCTTGTTGAAGTAATTTTTGACTGGCCCGGGATGGGCTCTCTTCTGGTCGATTCTGTCTTACGCCGCGACTACCCTGTGGTTGAAATGACTGTTTTTTTAGGGGCCGCAGTCTCTCTCGCAGGCACCGCTTTAGGCGATTGGGCTCAAACTTGGATCGAGAGCAAGAAAAGCCCTTACGGCGGGGGCGGGGTATTATGATTTCCAAAAAACACAAAACAAGGCTCTCTCTGCTGTGGCTCGCCCTCTGGTTTATTCCTGCTTTGTTGTGTTTGGGAAACCCCCTCGAATTCGATCTACCCAAAAGCCTTAACGGAGCCACTTGGTTTCAACCTCTTGGATTTGACCCCTTTGGGAGAAATCTCGTTCTTGTTCTGCTTCGAGCCTCAGCTGTAAGCGGTGTATTTTCACTCCTCGTGGTTCTTCTTTCGGCCTTTCTTAGTCTTTTTTTTGGAATCGCGATTGCCCTATTCCCAACACCGTTTCGATTCTCCTGTCTACGAGTTCTAGAACTCACACTTGCCTTCCCTTCGCTTCTTCTTGCTCTCGCTTGGGCAGCACTCCGAGGCCCGGGATGGAGCACTCTTCTTGGTTCTCTGCTCATCGGAGTACTCCCTTCATTTACTCGAATGATTTATATTAGAACACGTGAACTCTTGTCTGAAGAGTTCATTCATGCTGCCTCGGCACTGGGGGCGAACCAAAGTTGGATCGCCTTGCGGCATCTTTTGCCAGCGCTTCTTTCAATTTGCTCAATTAAGCTTCCCGGTCTTTTTGCGCATGCCCTCATTGCTGAGGCCACTCTTTCTTTTCTTGGGGTGGGGGCCCCAGTTGGATCAGTGACCTGGGGCGCACTCCTCGCTCAGGGAAAAGACTATCTCATTGAAGCTCCTCGCCTGATGCTGATCAGCGGACTTCCCCTGATTCTGAGCACCTTAGCACTTCAGGTTCTCTCCGAATCCAAAACAGCCTCTTAGGACATAAAAAGAGATTATGCTATACTTTTTGGCATGAGTTTGCCCATAAATTTGATGGATGAAGCACGCCAGAGGTTGGGGGATCTTTTCATCACTGGGTTCAGTGGTCTAGAGCTCTCCGACGATACCTCCGCTTTTCTTTCTCAAGCCAAAATCGGCGGCGTTATTCTATTTTCACAGAATTATGAAAAACCTAGCCAAGTAGCCGAGCTCACCAATCAGATCCAAGAATGCCGGACAGAGCTTCCGCTTTGGATTTCTGTCGACCATGAGGGCGGAAAAATTCAGCGCTTCAAAAAACCATTTACCCGCGTCACTGAAGCCTATCTGATCGGCGCAACCGATTCACCTAAGCTTGCTTTTGAAGTCGCCGAGATCATGGCGAAGGAACTCAAAGCGGTCGGCATTAATGTCAACTTCAGTCCAATCGCTGATATTGCCACCAATCCAAAAAATCCGATTATCGGTCCACGTGCATTTGGATCGACAGAAGAGCTGGTATCAAAAATGGTCACAGCGACCGTCCGGGGCCACTTAATCAATGGCGTCCAACCCTGCGTGAAACATTTTCCGGGTCATGGAGACACCTCTTCGGATTCGCACTTGACCCTTCCCAAGGTAGACGTCCCCCTCGAGACCTTGCAAAATCGCGAACTCAAGCCCTTTATGAAGGCTTTTAAATCTCGCTGCAATTTGGTGATGACCGCACACATCCTCAACCCGAGGCTGGATCCCACTTATCCCGCGACCTTGTCCTCAAAAACAATTCAAGAGCTGATAAAAAAACCACTCCGAATCCCTCCCCTGGTCGTAAGTGATGATATGGAGATGAAAGCGATTACCGATCACTATGGTGCTGAAGATGCGCCACGACTGGCTCTCAATGCGGGATGCGATCTCTTAATTTATCGAACTGAGGAAGCAGCACGCCATGCCTATGAATCGTTGCTGAAAGCTTTGGATGCTGGCACCCTAGTCGCAGAGACCGTGATCCAAGCCTCTGACCGCATTCGTGCCGTCAAAACCACAGCCTTGCTTCCCTACTCTCCTGCTATTGTGACGGATCTCGGGCCAAAAATTGGCCTTCCTGAAAGTCAGGCGATCATGCAAAAAATCGAAGATCAGGGCAAACGCGCGTTGGCAAAAGGGTAAGTTTATTTCTCTTGAACCATGGATCCAATCACCGCCGGAACCTTGGGGTTGCTCTTGGATACCGGCGAGAGGCGAAGACAGCCTCCCTCTTCTCGGCAGACGATCCAAAAATTTCCCT
>JAHFAC010000343.1 GCA_023250755.1 Bacteriovoracaceae bacterium
AAAACCGAACTAAAAAGCGAAATCGCAGAAGTGAAAGCCGAACTTAAGGCGGACATTCGCGAACTGGGCGATCGATTGACTTCTGTTGAAAGCCACGGCTGAATTAATTCCTTCTGCTCTCTACTACGCACCTTGGCCGCCGCCTTTTTGGCGGACGAGCCTTCAGTCTCGCCTGGCTGACCTGCCTGGCGGACCTCAGTACGCGACTGAAGGTCCCTTTCAATTTTGGCTTCGACATAATATTCGCTGATTCTCATCAGAAGAAGGGCCCTCGTCGCAATGGCTTTGTAGTAACGTTCGTGATCCGGCGAACTTTCATTTTTTTGAGCGGCCGCTGCGAGCTTATACAATTTCATCGCCCCTTCCAACGTTAGGATTTCTCTCTCCGGTTTCAGAAGCACATCTTCCACCAGAACAGCGAGCATGCTCTTTAAGGGTTGTCTTGGCTCAGCTCCGGTGGGTGAAAGTTCTTCAATATCCTCACCTTTTAGCAGCGCTAAAAGAGGTTTAATAAGCTTAATTTCATCGGGGGTCGCAGGAAGTCGAATATGGCTCAGTTTGGGAGCTTCTGAAAGACTACTTTTCACATAGTGATTTAGCCCTTTCAAATTTTTAAGGACTTGTGTTTTTTCGTCGATGTCGATTCTTACCGGAAATTTTGGTTTCAACTTCCCTTGCAAAAGAACCTCTAATTCCAGAAAATACCGGGAACCTTCTCGCACGTAGTGAGGGATTTTTATCATTTGTTCAAGCGCTCCTTCAATGAGAATCGGATCCTCCAGATATTTAAAATAATCTATGAGGGAGAGAGCCGCCCCATAATATGCTGAGGCAAGTTTGAGATGGGCCAGCAATGGACCCGCTTGCTGTGCTCCGGCGTCTACAATTTTTTCCCGGTCAGGGTATTTTTCGAAAACCCCAATCGCCTGGATGAAATGTTCAGCCGCTAGTTTGTGCCGTGCCTGTGTCAGCTCTTGCCCTTCCCCGGGCACCATATGATGATGAGCAGTGGCAAGGTAGTTATCAAATAGCTGCCACGCGATTGCTTCCTCGGCTTGGACAGATCTTGCGAACTGGCTTTGGCTTTTGGAAGTGATTCTTAAGCGTACCTGTTGGCGACTCGGCCGATCCTGCCGATCCTGATGGATCTTTTCTAGAGGGATCTCTTCTAAGCGAATCTCGACGGGTGACTGATGAGTAATGTCAAAGTAAGGATCACCGGTTTTTTTAATTTCTCCCGGCCGGCGAAATGCCAGCCCTACCAGAACATTTCCCATATCCACTCGCAAGAATAATTGCGAGACCCATGAATCTGGATCTTGCTTCGACGGCTTCAAGGTTCGGCCTGATGGCAGAACCAGTTCAACAATCTGATAACGGGCGCTATTTGCCCATTGATTGACTTGGCGGTAGAAATCCGTCCAGTCATAGACGATCGAAGATTGCAGGGTTACGGGTAGTCCAATAGGAGCGGCTGAACCTAACTCACTGGTTTGATCTTCTTTCGAACCAAGCTTGACGGAACCGAGAAAAATTTCCATACCTGCATCATATCCAGACAGTATCTTCGATTGGACAAAGGCGGGCAGTTTGTGTCTATATTCAGGAGAGCGATAAATGAGCGTGGAGGCATCAAAGTTCGCCCTCACCCATTGTTCCAAAAAACGCTCCAATGGACCCGAAGGACCAAAGGGGCGATAAATCACCACTGAGATGGGAGCGCCGGGATAGACTTGCTGCAATAAACCAAGAAACCTTTGCAACACCCCCTGGGCATTGGATACCTTATCATCGTCGTTCATTTCTTTCGCTTCCATTATCAGGTGATCCCAATGGAGATGTGTGGAGCCATCCTCCCGTTTGTAGACCGAAAAACTCAGATGGAAATCATGGGGCATAAATCGGAAATTTCCAACAATGTCGTAGGCATACTGGGCGATGTCTCCTGCCTTTACCACAAGGACCTGATACTCGTCGCGACCGTTCTGCTGGCGCCCATCCGTCACGTGCAAGATCAATAGCACCTTTTGGTCCTTATCATAAACTTCTGACGCCAGCGAGGCTCTAACAGATCCCATGACTTGAGCCTGCACTTGTGAAAAATCGCCCGATGCTTCAATACGGGTCAGTTCTTTGTTCCCATTCAAAGCCTTTAACGCGGATAACAACTGAGGGTCTACGATTTGAGACCAGTCTTGAGACCAGTTGATCGACTCCGTCCGCACCTCCGCCCTTTTCGGCGACCCCGAAAAGGACTGAGGAGTACTCGGCCCGGTCGGGGCCGAGTGCACCTCAGCACGAGATTTAACCTGTCCACCTTGGGCACCTTGGGGACTGTCCCCTTGATTTTGCCGTTGATTTTGATTCGGCAGGAGTTCTGGATATAATTCCTTGAAGCGGTTCCCAAATAAACTGCGCGCCGTATGGAGCCGGCTACTCACTGTTCCAAGTTCAATTTCAAGTTTATGTGCCGTTTCTCCGTAGGACAGGTTGTCCACATGGATTGCAAAAAGAATATCGCGTTGCATTTTTGGCAATCGCTCGATCACATCGCGAATTGCCTCAACAAGCCCTTTTCGTCGCTGATCCTCTTTTCGTGATCCGGGGGCAACTTGGGCAGCTGTTGTAAACTCATCCAAATCCACAACGCGTTGGCCCACTAAGGTGGAGCGTTGCTTGAGATCCTTAAGTTTATTCAAGGCTACCCTTCTAATAAAGGTCGAGGGCAACCCCCTGTCTGGATTGTAACGAGAAGCGACCTTGATAAGGTGGGCATGGATTTCGCCCCAAAGATCATCCTCCCCGTAGAGTGTGTGGTGGCCCTGAAACCACGGCAGATATTTTTTAACGTCGCGCATCACAAGCAATTGCCATTCGTTGCTATTAAGAATACGGTGAAATTCATCAATTTTCTGTTGTGGTGTCCACTCTTTCTTATTCGTTGTTTTAGGACCTCCTTCCTTTTGATCACTCCGCAGCTCAGCACGCCGACTCTCCTTGGTCGGCGGCGCGACAGCCCTTGGCTCAACCAGAGCTGAGGGCAGCTCAGCACGCCGACTCTCCTTGGTCGGCGGCGCGACAGCCCTTGGCTCAACCAGAGCTGAGGGCAG
>JAHFAC010000022.1:0-396 GCA_023250755.1 Bacteriovoracaceae bacterium
CGTTTTAGAAGATTACCGAAATGATCTAAGCTACTCGAAAGAAAGCCTAGAACGCGTTTCTGAAAGTTATCGTAAAATTCGCAATACGATTCGCTTTATCCTGGGCAATCTTTCCGACTTCAAACCAGAAATGCTGGTTGACGTGGACAAAATGGGCAATCTCGATCGATGGGCGCTTTCACGCGCTGCGGATGTTTTCGAAAAAATCGGGGGCGCTTACGAAAGCTATGAATTTCACACCGTCTATCACTCACTCGTCAATTTTTGCACCGTTGATCTCTCCGCCATTTATTTCGACATCCTAAAAGACCGGCTTTATACGGCCAAAACAGATTCTCTCGAGCGAAGATCTTCACAAACGGCGCTCTGGCTGATCGGCAGTGCTATGGTTCGCTC
>JAHFAC010000022.1:418-12492 GCA_023250755.1 Bacteriovoracaceae bacterium
TTTCTTTCACCGCTGAGGAGTCGTGGGGCTATTTAAATAAAAATTCGGCAAACAAAGAAGCGGCTTCTGTTTTTTTTGAACCTTTTCCGGCAGGTGCAAGCGGCCTGCGCCATTGGCGAAATTCGCAACTCGAGGCTGACTTTGAACCCATCTGGGCAATCCGGGATGAAGTCCTTAAGGCGCTCGAAGAGGCAAGACGCCTCAAAACGATCGGCCATGCCCGAGAAGCAAAAGTGACCCTAGCTCTAGACGAGGCAAGACGCAAAATGCTCTCAAAAACGGGTGAGGATCCGCGAAGAATTTTCCTGGTGAGCGAGCTGGAGATTCAAGAGAGCAGAAATGAAATTACTATCTTGATCGGCCGGGCAAGTGGTGAAAAATGCGCCCGATGCTGGACATACGCCATAGAAGTTGACATGAAAAAGGAACAAGACCTTTGTAATCGCTGCAGGGAGGCCATTCGGTGAAATTTCAAAAGTATAAATATGCAATCCTGGCGGCCATTGCCGTTATCATTATCGTGCTGGACCAAATTACGAAATTTGTGATCATCCAACGCTTCCACCTTGGAGAGAGCATTAGAGTTCTTCCCGAGTTTTTTAACCTCACCTACATCCGAAACACAGGGGCAGCCTTTGGACTGCTTGCCACAGCGCCACCCGCCTTTCGAGGTCCCTTTTTTGTCATAGTTCCGATCGTCGCGCTTTTTGCGATTGCTTATATTTTCAGAAAAATTCCGAAAGAGGACATCAAGCTCTCCATTGCCCTTTCTCTCGTCATTGGCGGGGCCATCGGCAACCTGATTGATCGCATGACTCTCGGCTATGTCGTGGATTTTTTCGATTTTCACTGGCGCTATACCCATCATTTTCCGGCATTTAACATCGCAGACTCTGCGATCTGCGTGGGAGTCGGTATCCTGACGTTGGACCTTCTCTTTGAAGGAAAGGACATCAATACACATGCTACCCGTTCTCTTTAGAATCGGACCCATCCCCATTTATGGTTATGGCTTCATGATCGCAATGGGCTTTCTTACAGGCCTATTCGTCACCCGCAAGCTTGCCACCCGCTCGGGTTTGGATGCCGAAAAAATCATTGATCTCTCATTTTGGGGTCTCATCTTGGGTTTCGTGGGGGCACGCGCTCTTTTCATTATCACGCGCTTTTCGGACTATTCCTCCGATCCACTCTCTATCTTTCGCCTGTGGGAAGGTGGATTCGTATTTTTTGGTGGTCCCATGGTGGCCATGCCCTTTGGAATTTGGTATATGAAAAAGCATCGTCTCCCCATCTGGAAATCACTCGACACAATGATGCCCGGACTCGTTCTTGGCCATTCGTTTGGACGAATCGGCTGCCTCGCTGCGGGCTGTTGTTACGGAAAACCAACTGGTACTTCTTGGGGAATTAAATTCCATTCAGACCTTGTTGAGAAATCGATGCAAGGAATCAACCTTCATCCCACGCAGCTTTACGAAGCCAGCGCGCTCTTTACCCTTTTTCTCGGATTGCTCTGGGTTTATCGCCACCGAAAGTTTGACGGCCAAGTCGCTTTGACTTATTTCATGGCCTATCCCATTATTCGCAGCATCATCGAGACGTTCCGGGGTGATCTCATCCGAGGGTTCGTCATTGATGGTGTTTTATCCACGAGTCAGTTCATTTCTATCTTGGCTTTTGGAATCGCCGCATTTGCCCTGATTTATAGGCTTAAGCAAATTGCCGACTCCTCTGCGCCAAAAAGAGCAAGGGCAAGGTAACTGGGGATGGATCGCAGCTCCCTCACGCTTGCCGTCACCTGCATCTTGGCTTTCTTGATGGGATCGGTACCTTTTGGCCTTTTTATCGCGCGAATCTTCGGGATTAAGGATCTTACCTCACGCGGAAGTAAAAATATTGGTGCGACCAATGTCTCACGCGTCGCTGGAGTTTGGCCCGCAGGCGTGTTGACTCTCCTTCTTGATGCCGCCAAAGGTGCGCTTCCGGTTGCTCTCACCTCAGATATCGGGCTTCGGTTTCTAGAAAAACTGGCAGTGGTTTTTCCCAATCCCACCGCAGAATGGCTCCCCTGGTGCGTAGGATTCGTCGCAGTATTAGGCCATTGCTATTCACCCTGGCTTCGGTTTCGTGGAGGCAAGGGCGTCGCAACGGGATTGGGCGCTTTGCTTTTGCTTTCGCCTTTTGCGGCACTCGCTGGAGTCATCGTATTTTTGATGACCTTTACATTAAAAAGAATCGGCTCGCTTTCTAGCCTTACCGGGCTTTTGTTCGCGTGTGCCACTCATCTCACACTTTACCCAGCGGGGGTTCCTCTTTGCTTTGGCGGAGCCATGGCTTTTTTGATTTTATTACGACATGAAACTAATATGGATGCACTGCTGGCCGGAAATGAAAAAACATTTTAGATACTGTTCCATTTCCGCATTCATAATTTTATCCATCCTCTTAGTCCCACTGGCCCACCCTCGAGATCTTGCCGATGCAACCGGGGTACGAGTGCATCTCACGGACACTCCTCGTCGAATTATCACTCTCGCTCCCTCTCTCGGCGAGCTCGCTGCAGATCTCCTCAACGATCAAATAGAGCGAATCATTGGGGTCAGAGATTTTACTGATTACCCCCCGATCCTTAAAAGGGTTGAATCCATTGGGCCCTACTTTAAATTCAATCTTGAAAAAGTAGCCTCGTTGAGGCCTGATCTCATTCTTGCTACTACCGATGGAAATGCAAAGGATCAAATTTCCCATTTGCGTGAGTTGGGACTCCCCATCGTTGTTGTGGCCACAGAATCACTTCAGGGAATCGAAGCCTCTATCGAACTCTGTGCACAAGCCTTGAACGCCCAAGATCGCGGAAAAAAAATATTGGAGCAACTCCGAAAAGGAATTCAAAACATTCGCGATCGAGCCCGAGGGCGTATTAAACGCAAAATCATTCTTCAAGTGGGAGAGGACCCCCTGGTCGTCGTAGGAAAAAAATCTTTCCTAAATGAAGCTATTGAGATCATTGGCAGTAGCAATGCATACAATGACGCCTCAGCCCATTATCCAAGGCCCTCACCAGAGGACATCTTGCAACGCAATCCCGAAGTGATTGTTATTTTACCGATGAGCGAAAACCCTATGCTCATTCGCAAGATGATCGGACGGTGGACTCGGTTCCCAGGCCTGATGGCTGTTAAAAATCATCAGATAAAAAAAATGCCGGGCGATTTGCTTCTGCGCCCAACCCTACGCTTGCTCGAAGGCTTGGCTCTGCTTGAAAGAGCAGTTTACGATGAGAAATAATATGGCTCGAACCTCACTCTTTCGACATTACCTCTTTGCCCTCAGCCTCTGGGTTTTCGCTTGCATAACCGCATTGAAATTCGGCGTGGCAACACAGCTCGATCCCGAGCTAGTGATGCAACTGAGGCTACCGCGCGTAATCCTCGCAACTGCCGTAGGGATGGGTCTTGCTGTCGCGGGAACCACACTACAAGCACTTTTCACGAATCCCCTATGCGAACCATATACACTCGGGATTTCGACCGGCTCAGCGCTCGGCTCGGTTCTGGGAATTTCACTCGGTCTTCAAGTCAATTTCGCAGGCCTTGCAGGGTCTTCGTTTTTTGGTGCTCTTTTTTTTACCGGATTGCTCTACCTGATTTCACTCCGTCCTGGCACCAATAACCTCACACTTCTCCTTGCGGGAGTAATGCTTGGTTTTCTGGGTTCCAGCCTGGTCGCGCTTTGGATGGCGGTGACTGATGCTAACGGAATTCAAGGTGCGATCCTCTGGCTCATGGGTGATCTTTCGCGTGCACGGATTTATGGAGCGACATTTACCCTCACGGTGATGCTCTTTCTGGCCTACGTCGTCTGGACTCACTCTCGTGAGCTTGACGCTCTTTTGATGGGCGAAGAAGGCGCGCTGGTACTCGGGATCCCCGTCGCACAAACCCGACGACGGCTGATCCTGATGACTTCGATCATCATTGGTCTTTGCGTGAGCGGAGGCGGAATGATCGGCTTCGTGGGTCTAATCATTCCTCATTTTGTAAGAAGACTCATCGGATCGCTTCATATCAACACACTCCCACTATGCGCCATCTGGGGATCTACCTCACTGGTTTTAGCTGATACGGCAGCTCGCACGCTGGTGCGTCCTTACGAACTCCCGGTGGGCGTGGTGACCGCACTCGTCGGTGCCCCGCTCTTTCTTTGGATGATGCTTAAACGACAGGGAGACGCATAAATGGCCGACGCGGCACCTCTTGTCAGCATTTTTGGCGTCTGCTTCAGTTACGGAAAAAACAGCGTGCTCCGAGAAGTCTCGTTTGAATTGGATCGAGGCAAAATCACTGCCCTCCTCGGCCCTAACGGCTCGGGTAAATCCACTCTTCTAAAAATCATCTCAGGGATTCTCCCTCTACAAAGTCCAGACTCTGGACAAATCCGTTTTTCTGGGACTGACTTCCTCTCCCTCTCCGCTCCCGCACGTGCGCGACAAATCGCATATGTTCCAGCAGATCTACTTGCCGAATTTCCCCTCACTGCATTTGAAGCCGTGATGATGGGTCAGATTTGCCATCATCCAAATCTTTTCAACTCCTCCTCACAGGCAGAACGCGATCAGGCCCATTGGGCCATGGAGGAATGTCTGTGTTGGCACCTTAGGGAGCGAGATCTTCACTCTCTCAGTGGTGGAGAGCGTCAGCTTGTCACCTTGGCACGGGCGCTCGTCCAGGGGGCAAAAGTTTTTTTGCTCGATGAGACTCTCTCTAAGATGGATCTCAATCACCAGGCTGCTGCCGGCAAACTCCTCCGAAAATGGGTCAGTCGAGGATATTCCATCGTTCTTGTTTCACACGATCTGAACCTCGCGACAGAATGGGCCGACGAATGCGTCTTGCTTAAACAGGGAGAAAAAATCGCCTGGGGCCCCACTCGAGAAATCATCACTACGGAGCGAATCCGGGCCCTTTATCCAGGACCAGAACTCATCGTCGCGCCCCACCCATCGACAGGGATGCCTAAGGTGTTCTTCGGAAAAATGGGGTCTTAACGTTTGTGGAGTTTCACTTTTCCCTGGCTCACCAATGTCCATGCCGAAAGTTTATAGAGCAGGCGTGCACCCACATTTGCGTCCCATTCGCTTTCTCCGCGAGGATCCGGAGCAACTTCGTTTAAGTCAAAGCCAATGATTCTTCTCCCTGATCGAACCAGTGAAGAAATGACAAAAATGGCTTGATTAAAATCCAATCCTCCCGGAACAGGAGTACCCGTGTGAGGACAAAAGCGCGGGTCCAAACCATCGATATCAAATGAAACCCAGACGTCCTTTGGGAGCGAAGAGATCATGTAATCAACACTTTTTGTCCAGGGAGTGCCGTCAAACCCGCTCTGAGATAGGTCTGCATCAAAGAAGACCTTCACACGCTTGCCTTGTGAACGACAATACTCCCACTCTTCTTCACAAAAATCGCGTATTCCGACTTGAACCAATTGCGTAACCTGAGGAATACGCTCCAACACATTATGAAAAATAGAAGCATGAGACCAGACAAAGCCCTCAAATGCTTGACGAGTATCCGAATGCGCATCAAAGTGGAGCACTCCAAAAGAGGGATACCGCTCCGCAACTGCCTGAAGCGCCCCGAATGGCGTGGAATGATCTCCGCCCACGACTGCTGCAATTTTACCTTGGGCAAGGAGTCCTTGAGTTGTTTCTCGAACCGAGTCATTTAATCTTTCACCCAAAGCGTTCACTCGATGCAGTGCAGCTCTGAGTTCAGGATTGTCATCGATATTCCCAGCCGCTTCAATCACAAGACGAGCATGAGCCTTTGCTTCTTCATTCCACTGACGAATCTCTGATGACTCCTCAAGCATATAAAGCCCAGGCTCATAGGGTCGAAAAACCTCGTAGTCAAAAAGATCGACCTGATGGCTCGCTTCAAGAATTGCTCTTGGACCGTTCGCAGTTCCACCGCCATACGAGGTGGTCGCTTCCCACGGAACCGGGATATAAACTAACGTGGACTCTTTTTCTGAACACAAAAGCCCAAAAACCCCTGAATCGACTGCAGCGGCGGCATTAGGATCAAATGACATAATTTTCTCTTTTCTTGGGTATCATACCTGGAACATCATTTTGAGTCGAATTGAGCGGGTTTAAGCCCCCACTCTTTTAAAATCGCTTTCTCCTGCTCAGCGCTCATTGCTTTTTTGAATTTAGCCCCTGAATGTCCCTTCACGCGTCTTTCACACTCCGCCCAAGTCAAGTGGCGCATGGGAACCCCACCCACAATACTCAAATAAGAATAAGGTTGGGCTTTCGGCTCTCTGTTTTTAAGTTTTGGCTCAGGAACTTCGGTATTTTCAGGCAGGTCATGAACCGGAACGTCATAGCGCAAAAGAGGCCCATCATAGAGCGTGGGACGATGCCCCTGTGAGAATTCGACCGCAATCACATCGACTCGCTCATTTCCGGGGATTCCGCTATGACCTTTCACATAGTTCCAATGGATTTTTCCCATCGGTATTCGTTTGGTGACTTCCTGAAAAAGAAGCTTCCAAATTTCTCCATTGGCAACAGGCTTGCCTTCGGCTGTTTTCCAATTCCGATTTCGCCAACCCCAAATCCAGCGAGTAATTCCATGAATCACGTAAGTGGAATCGGTATAGATTTCAATTTCACCTCCTCTCTTTTCAAGCCGGCGAAGGGCTGAAAGGACGGCAGTAAGCTCCATCTTGTTATTGGTCGTTGGGGCAGCTCGTCCTCCCAATTCGGTCACATGCCCATCTGGAAAAACAAGGATTGCTCCCCAACCTCCGGGACCGGGATTACCAGAGCACGCACCATCGGCAAAAACAAAAATCGGGAGTTCTTTAGCAGAAGATCTCACAAAGCTCGGGTTAACTCGGACTGGCTCCGCTTGCAACAGGGATTCTCAGCTGACTTTTATTAAATAAAACCTCATGCCACGCGTTTTTCTTTTTCTGGCTCTGCCCACTCTTCAGGATGAGCAAGACTCCTGAATTGCAGAATCTCAGAAACATCCGAATACCTCAATACTCCAATAATTGAGCCTTTTTCAACAACGGGCAAAGTGCCAGAAACCGCTTCTACCAAACTGGGCAAAACCTCACTCATTGGATCATTTACGTTAAGAACACGAGTTACCCGCTCCATCACATCACGGATGAGCGTGACTTCCCAATACTCGCGCGGAACTCGCCTGATTTGACTGAGAGTCACAAGTCCATAACCGCCTGATTCCGTCTTAACAGGTAAAACTGACGTTCGACTCGCCAGCATCCGCTCGGCAGCCTGAAGCAAACTTTCACGCTCCGGTACCGGATCCACACGGAGTGCGACCTCACCCGTGCGGAGTCCTTTTAAAACTCCTCGGCTTAATAAGAAAAACAACTCGCTCTGAGCAGCGCTGTAGATAAAGAACGCAATCAGCATCAATAAAATATTGAATCCAACAAGCCCTAAAATACCCAATGCCCAGGCAAAACCTTTGCTAATTTTAACCGAAGTCTGGGTCGCTCTGACCATTCCTTGCCGAACAGCAAGCACGGACCGCAAAGCACGCCCACCATCCAATGGAAATGCCGGGAGCAAATTAAAAATCGCCAACATCAGATTGAGACTCCCCAACCAATGACAAAAGAAAATCAAATTGGTGGATTTAGACTGAGACTGAATGGCGAAAAGCAGTCCGCTAATCCCAATGCTCACGAGAGGCCCAACGATGGCCAGCTTGAATTCTGAATAAGGTCGTTCAGGCACTTTCTCCATTGAGGAGACTCCGCCTAACATCATCAATGTGACACTTCGGACTCTCACCCCGAGCGATTGGGCCGCAAAAACATGCCCGAATTCATGCAAAACCACCGACACAAAAAGGCCTATGGCAAGAATCAACCCCCAAACGACGGGACTGCCACTGATGTTTGCTGGATCAATCCCCGCCTCTCGTGTCAAAACCGGGAAACGAGCGGCTGTAACAAAAACTAAATAGGGCAATAATAACAATAGACTAACATGCAGCTCAAGATCGACGCCTCGAATCCTAGCCACCCTCAAACTGCCGCTTCTGCTGTTCATACTGAACTGAGCAGTGCAAAACCAAAGCCGTGACACTGCTGTGACAAAATCGCCATCAAGATTCGATATTTTTATTTAAGTATGCACCCCGTAAATTTGCCTTTGGGAATCATTCATTTTTCAAAACACCGGACAGCTCCCTGCGTTGAGCGCCTTAATTGGTCCACACGACTGAATGACGCATTTTTCCTAGAGACTTGCCAACGGCTACTCTGGGTTTTTCCTGCCTCTCCTGTATTTTCTGAAAACCTCCCTCTCCATGCCGAACTTCTCACAGGTCCACACGCCTATGCATTTTTACTGAGAACTGCCTGTGGTTTAGAAAGCAAAATCAGTGGCGAAACCGAGATTTTCGGACAACTCAAAATAGCTTGGCAGGAGTATTCTAAAAAAAAGCATTCCTTCCAGATTTTTTTGAGTTCCTGGTTTCAACGACTTTTTGAAGACACCAAAGAGATTCGTGCACGGTGTCTGCAGAACCTGGGCAGCAATTCCTACGGGGGCTTAATACGAAAACTCATTCGTACCCGTTCTATAAATCCCTCTCTGGAGCCTGTCCTTGTGGTCGGCGCTGGGCAAGTGGCTCAATCCATTTTGCCTTGGCTCGCTGAACACGAAATCTGGTTATGGAACCGGGGTCCACGAGGGCTGACTGATGTAAAAACCCCTTTCCGAAGACTGCAAAGACAAGAGGAAAGTTATGGTTTTAAAAATGCCGCCCATGCCGTGATTTGTATCCCAATTGATCCAGAAGGAGATTCTCGCCGAATCCGACTTTGGACTGAGAGAGCGAGCGCCGGCAGAACTTTAATTCATCTGGGCACGGAACGCTCTCACGGTGGGGCATGGAATGGACTTAAAAATTTCTACGCTCTTGATGAGGTTTACGCGCTTCAAACGAATCAAGAGTCGCTCCGAGCGAATCAAATGATGCTTGCAAAAAAAGCATGTGAGGAGAAAGCTTTCTTGCGCTCTCTGCCGGGAGCCCGGTCCAGCCCCTTTGAGCTTGCTCATGGATGGGAAGACCTTCCTGCCTTTTTCTGAAAAAAGTAATTAAAAGGAGATCGAAAAAATGCGCTCAGTGATTAAACTCGGAACTCGCCGATCGCTCCTCGCTTGGGCTCAAAGCCTAGGCGTGGCACGAGAGCTGGAGCGCCTTCGGCCTGGACTAAAAGTAGACCTCGTCGGCATTGAAACTCGGGGCGACAAAATTCAAGAAACCCCTCTCAACCAAGTGGATGGAAAAGAATTTTTTGTTGCTGAACTGGATTCAGCTCTTCGCTCGAGCGCTGTCGATATGACCGTACACTCAATGAAAGATTTGAGCCTAAACCGCCCAGCCGAATTGATCTGCGCCGCAATCCCACGAAGAGAGAATCCGAGAGACGTTGTCCTTTTTGGGCCTCATGTTTTTGAAAAACTGAAATTAGCCAAAAAATTGAGAATCGGGACCTCTTCACCGAGGCGATTAGAAAACATCCCTGGCTTTCTCGCTAAAGCCCTTCCTCAGCTTTCTGGAAAGCCCCAGCTTGAATTTCTTGAAATCAGAGGCAACGTCAATACCCGTATCGGGCGTCTTCATGAGCCATCTGAAAACCCCAGAAATCTCGACGGAGTGGTTCTTGCCTTTGCGGGGCTGATCCGCCTTTGGGCCGAAGCTGAGGCGCGTGAAGAACTCAAACCCTTGCTCAAGGGTGTCCGCTGGATGATATTACCGCTGAAATCCTGTCCTTCTGCCCCCGGGCAAGGGGCTCTCGCTGTGGAGTGTCGAACTCAAGATGCTGAGCTTCGCAAACTTTTGAGTGCATTACATGACTCCGAGACAGCCCGACATGTATCAAAAGAAAGAGTTCTCTTAAGCGAATGGGGAGGGGGATGCCATCAGGCATTTGGCGCCACCCTAATCTCACTCCATGAACTCGGGGATTGTTTCTTCGTGCGCGGAAAAACGCCCGATGGCCGCTTTGTAGATGAACTCCACTGGAGCGCACCCCCTCAGCCACCCGCCTCATTTGAAATTCGCCCTTGGAATGGAATCCAGTGGGCGACTCAGTGTTCTAAAAAAGAAGAGACGAAGAATCCTTTAAATGTCAAAAATGTAAATGTCAAAAATGAAGAGGGAGGCGCTGTCTTCGCCGCTCACTCAAACTCGATCCAGCCCAATGGCTCTGAGCATTTTTATTCTAACGAAACCCGACTTTGGACTTCTGGAACAGCCAGCTGGTTCCGCTTAGCGGCTCAAGGCCTCTGGGTAGAAGGCTCTAACGAGGGTTTCGGTTTCAATGAACTCATAAAAACACTGGAAGAACCCGTCCTACAGCTGCCAAACCTCTCAGATTGGACCATTCTCACCCATGAAGAGGGGGTGAAGAGCTGGAAACTAGGTAAAACCATAGCCACCTACCGTGTAAATCACGATTATAGCGAGGGGGCTCACGCCCGTTTATCTCAAGCTACCCATGTTTTTTGGGCAAGCGGTTCGCAGTTTCTTGAGTTAAAAGAGGTCGTGTCGTCTACAGCGCACCATGCCTGTGGACCTGGAAAAACCGCGCAGATCCTGAGAGACCATCACCTTGATTTTACGGTTTTTCCTTCAGAAGAGGAGTGGAAAAAATGGCTCAAAATCTCATGAAATCACCCCATTCAACTAACCCTCTCTCCTTGCGCCGCCTCAGACAGAGTCAAACCATTCGAGATCTTGCGCGAGAAGTTCGAGTTTCACATGATCAGCTCTTGCAACCTCTTTTTGCAGTCGATGGAATTTCTGCACGAGAACCGGTGCCAGGCCTGATGGGAGTGTTTAGGGAAACTCCCGAGAGCCTTCTGCGCCAAATTGAATCGGATCTCGAAATGGGAGTTCAAAAATTTCTTCTTTTTGGAGTACCCGCCACCAAAGTGCGGCAAGATTTTAATTTTGATTTCACTGCGCATCAAATCCGCGCCATAAAGCAGCGCTTTGGAAAAGATCTCTTTCTGGCCGTGGATATTTGCCTCTGCTCATTCACCAGCCATGGACAATGTGGAATTTTGAACTCTGAAGGGGATCATGTCGAAAACGGAAAAACGATAGAAGAGCTCACCCGAGCTGCGTCCATGTACGCTGAAGCGGGTGCAGACTGTGTCGCACCCAGCGATATGATGGACGGACGAGTCGGAGCAATTCGGTCTACGCTAGACCAAAATCAATTCGACCGCACTCTCATCATGAGTTATTCAGCCAAATTTAATTCGAAATTTTATGGCCCTTTTCGAGTCGCCGCAAACTCGGCCCCTCAAGGCGCCTCACTCTTGAAGGATCGAGCCACCTACCAAATCGATCCCGCTAGACCCACCGACGCCTGGGCCAGCTCCATCAGAGACGCCGAAGAAGGCGCTGACATCTTGATGGTAAAACCCGGTCTGCCTTACCTGGATATTCTCGTGCGCTTGTCCCAAGAAATCCGAAAACCCTGGGCGGTTTACGAAGTCAGCGGAGAATTTGCAGCCATTGACGTTCTTGCCGAAAAAGGACTGATCCTCGGCCCAGAGGCGCACCTTGAAGCCTGGACTGCTTTTATACGTGCCGGAGCATCTATGATCATCACTTATGGCGCTCGAAACGCCAAAAAATGGTTGCAGGGGGTTTTATGAATCTTTCTCAGTCTCAGGCTCAGTCTCAGGCCTTATTCGAACGTTCAAAACGTGTTTCTCCGGGCGGGGTCCACTCACCGGTCCGATCTTTTCGCGGAGTCAGTGGAACTCCCCGTTTTATTCAATCCGCCAAAGGAGCAGAGATCATTGACGTCGATGGCAATCGTTATATCGATTTTTGCATGTCATGGGGACCCCTGATTTTTGGCCACCAAGACGAAGAGATCGCCGAAGCCGTCCAGCGGGCCCTTCACCGGGGCTGGTCCTATGGTGCGGCAGAACCTGATTCACTTGAGCTGGCTGAAATCATTACTCAAAACATTCCTTGGGTCGAAAAAAT
>JAHFAC010000023.1 GCA_023250755.1 Bacteriovoracaceae bacterium
ATAATTATCAGGCTTCGATCGCCACTGACAGTAGTGCGATTCGGGTCAATGCTCTCCACTTTTTTTCTGACGTGGTGGCGAGCGCGGGCGTGCTTCTCGGTTTGGTTCTCCTTAAATTCACGGGCTGGTTGTTCTTGGATCCGCTTTTGGCTTTTGCGGTGGCACTTTATATTCTGTTGATTTCTTGGAAGCAGGTAAAATCGGCTCTTTTAGAATTGACTGACACGCAGTTGCCTGCTTTTGAAGTCGGGCGAATTCACAAAATGATTGACCAGTTTAGCGATCAAGTGATCGAGGCCCATGATCTCCGAACACGCAAAAGTGGGGCGACCCGACACGTGGATTTTCATATGGTGGTCTGTCGGGATATGACGGTTCAAGAGTCCCATCGGGTTTGTGATGAGATCGAGGCAAAATTGGGAGAGGCTTTGTCCAATATTTCAGTCAATATTCATGTTGAACCCTGCGAAGAACCAGGCACGAAGTGTGTGAGTTGTAAATTTGCTCAAAAGAAAGAGCGTGTGTTGAAAGAAGGGAGTTCTTTATGAATCCATCTCTGCCTCGAGCCTGGGCAAGTGCGTCTGAAGACGAGTTAAAGAAGGTTCGAGGAGTTTGTCTCGATATTGACGAAACTCTTTCGACTCGCGGAAAGTTAACCTCTGAAGCGTACGAAGCCCTTTGGGCTCTTAATCAATCGGGTTTCGCAGTAGTTCCGATTACGGGGCGTCCCGCGGGGTGGTGTGATCAGATTGCTCGTTTCTGGCCTGTAGATGCAGTCGTGGGTGAGAATGGTGCTTTTACTTTTTTTATGCAAAAAGGAGTGCGTCGGCGCCTGGATACGCCAGGCACTCAGCTTGACGCTAAAGTGAAGTTGGGGAAGCTGGCGAAAAAAGTCCTAGAGCGTTTTCCCCAAGCCAAGTGGGCTTCAGATCAGGGTTACCGCGAGTTTGACCTGGCCATTGACGTGTGTGAAGACGTAAAGCCTTGGCCACAGCCAGAAGTAGAAGAGCTGATCGCGTTGTGCGTGGCCGAGGGTGCGCATGTGAAACTTTCAAGTATCCACGTGAACACTTGGTTTGGTGATTACGACAAGAAAAAAGGATTTCAAAATTGGCTGACTCATGAATCGCCCGGGTTTGAAAAAGGTTTGGCACCAGGCGAAGGGGAATGGCTCTTTATCGGTGATTCGCCCAATGATGAGCCGATGTTTTCGTCTTTTCAGTTGAGTGTGGGCGTAGCTAACCTCCATCATTATATGGATCGCCTTAAAAACCCCCCTCTTTGGATCACCGAAGCTGAAAGCGGTGCAGGCTTTGTGGAGATGGCGCGAAAGTTGATCGCCTCTCGTGGTCCTTAGCGGTTTAACAGGCGCTTCAAATAGTCTTGATAAGGAATTGCTCGAATACCGTCAAAACTCTCCTCGTGATCACCCCGAAAAATAACAGTGGCCTGTACAGGTTTTTTGGCGTAGCGCATGAAAGCCCTCAGCCCTCCGAGCTGAGATTCCTTGATTTTCCGAGAATACTTGATTTCTAGAGCTAAAATGGAGCGGCCGGTATCGATCACTAGATCTACATCCTGGTGTAGATCGTCACGGTAATAAAAAAACAGCCAATCCGGCTCGAAATAAGCCGAATACGAAAGCATCTGAAGAGTAAACCATTGCTCAAACAGCAACCCTTTTTGCACTTCCGTAAATACATTTCGGTGTTGTTTGAGCACAGCATTTCTGACTCCGAGATCAAAAAATAAAATTTTCTCACGCTGAAGTGCTTTGCGGTTTCCTTTGATGTCCGTATATCCGCGAATCCTTTGAACGATGAGAGTATCGGCTAAAATATCGTAGTATCTCCTTAAGGTTTCTTTTGGAATTTCAGAATCTGAGGCTAATTGCGAGTAATTCAGGATCGTTCCGGAGGCTTCCGCAGCAAGATCGAGAAATCTGGCATAAGATCCCATATTGCGTGCAAGTGCCTCGGCCTGGATCTCCTCCCGCAGGTAGGTGTCAATGTATCCTGAGATCAGGTCTGCTCCGTAATCACTTAAATAAACTTCTGGGAGTGTGCCTACGGTTATCGCCCGGTCCAAATCGAATTGCTGACCCAGTTCCCAATAGGTGAGCGAAAAAAGTCGATGGATGAAAATCCGTCCCGGCAATAGGTTGGCCCTGCCTCCTTTAAGTTTTCTGGCAGATGACCCCGTTAAAAGAAAAGTTCGGTCCCTGCGCTCGTCAATCAACGCTTGGACAGAATTTAAAATTGATGGGATACGTTGAACTTCATCAATAATAACAGTGCATTTTTCCCGCAGTGAGGAAACCTGCCTGCGAATCAGGGCGGGATCAGAAAGATGATCGCGAAAGGTGCCCTCATCAGCCAAATTGACTGTCAAACTAGGGTTCAACTGGGACAGAAGTGTACTTTTTCCAACCTGTCTTGGTCCAAGGAGTAAGATACTCTTGCCTTTTTTATTTTCCTCGACCAGTTTTTGATAAAGTAGGCGTTCGATCATGTTATGATTTTAACCTACTCAATAGGTTAAAATCAACACTTTTGGCCTACGCTGTGGGCGGTTAAATATGCACATTATAAGGCGTAAGGCGTGCTCGAATAGGGATGTCATAAAATAATGTGTGAAGGGCCCATGACAGATGCCATAAACAATGCCATAAAATATAGTTGATTAATATAGTTTTATATTATAAAAATCCTACGCTATGAAGATGAAGAAATCTCTCGTTTTTAGAATCTTGACTCTAGTGACGGTTTTATCGGCGATTGGAGGTTCCCTTTCCCGAGCTGTGCAAACGAAGCCTCCAGTGCCAGAAATTACACTTACAGATGACGAACGCCTGATCACGATTTTAGGCACTAACGATATTCATGGGGGAGTGGAGCCCCACCCTAAAAGCGATGGCGAAAGGGTAGGTGGGCTTGCCTTTTTTAGCGGAGTGGTTAAGGCGACCCGTGCTGGAATCCAAAACCACTTTGGAAATCGAGCGGGAGTTTTAGTCGTCGATGCCGGGGATCAGTTTCAAGGTACATTGGTAAGTAATTTTAATGAAGGCCAGTTGCTTTTTAAAAGCATGATCGAGGTCGGCTATGATGCCGCTATTCCTGGAAATCATGATTATGATTTCGGTCCAAAAGGATGGTTAAAGGACCGGGTTGAGCCGGCGCCGATCTCGCGCGATCGAAGTCATGGCACAAGCAATGGTTCACAAAATGATCCTCGAGGCGCATTGCGGTCACTCGTTAATTTGCTGAAGAAAAATTCACCACGGTCTTTTCCACTTCTTTCTGCCAATACCTATTTCAAGAGTTCGATTCAGGATAAAAATGGAGTTCTGATCCCGGTCTCGAGTATCGAGTGCCGCCCGGAGGTGGCTCAAGACAGCGTGCGGATCGATTGGAGTCGGGCCGAGGCGCCTTATTTTAAAAAATCAGGAGACTTTCTTCAGCCTTATCTCATTAAGGAAGTGGCAGGGGTTCGTGTTGCCATCATCGGAATTGATCATCCCACCACCCCTACCACCACGACACCTGAAAATGTACAGGATCTTTGCTTCAGAGATGAAGCAGATGCTTATCTTGAGCTTCGGGCTAAGCTTGAAGGCAAGGCGGATATTTTTCTAATGGTGATCCACAATGGAGAGGCCGACACCCAGCACCCTGTGTTGGATGTGGTCAAGCGGATTGCGTCAGCCAATCCAAATGCTCTTCATGCTGTGATTGCGGGACATACTCATCAGACGAATCATGAATACTTAGATTGGAATCAAAAGCGGATCCCGATTATTCAATCTTATCCTCCTCCTAAAATGTTTACGATTTTGGGTGGAAAGGCCTATGGCCGAATTGATTTGGTGTGGGATTCGAAAGCAAGGCAGCTCGTGACTCCCAAGACCCGGTCGTTTGCCTCCATTCTCCTCTATCAAAACAGCTGCCCTCCCTCTGTCGATGGAAACATCTGCCAGGCCTCGCCGCAGAAGACGGTGTTTTATGAGGGAGTGCCGGTTGAGACAAATATTCAGATCCAGAAGCTCATCGAGCTGGCTCGACAGAAAGTTTCTAAGTTAGCAGGTCTCGTTATGGGCACTGCGGATGCTCCACTCACTAAAAACCGCAAGTCTGACAGTCCTGAAGCCGAAATGCTGACCGACGGGCTTTTGGGCGTGGCACAGGCGAGCACAGGAGGGATGACCCCAGGGCTTGCCCCGGAAATAGCAATGATGAACACCGGAGGGATGCGTGCCGAATTAGTGCCTAATCCCACAACTCATGAGATTAATTACGAGGATCTTTTTCAGGTGATTCCATTTAATAATCATGGTGTGGTCGTCGGGCCGGTGGATGCTCCACGTTTGATCGGTCTTTTGACTCGTTCCGTGCAGACCTGTGGCTCGTACGGAGCTTTGTTGCAAAGTGGCTTGAGGGTGAGTTTTGAGCGGGATTGTGAACATCGAGATTTTAATGGTGTGGATCGCAAGGCGCATTTATTGCGGGTCGAGACTGTAAAAGGAGAGCTCATTTTTGATTCAGAAAAAGGCGGGATTCTTCCCTCTGCTCTGGGACGGACGTTTAATATTGTGACTTTGGATTTTTTGGCCGATGGAGGATCGGGATACAATGGTTTCAGTGATGGAGTCAATCCTCCCAAAAAACTCTCAGACCTTGGGATTGTCAGAGAAGCGTTGGCAAAGCTCTTTGCAAAGAAACATCCTCATTTTAGCACTCAATTGGATGGTCGGTGGCAGGAAGTTAAACCTGCGACTGTGCCAAGCCCGGCTCCTTCTTCTGTGCCTCCAGAAACAGGCGTAGATCCCGGGGCAGCTCCGAGCGGAACTCCAGACGCTGAGAAGTAATCGGATGAGAAAAATGAATCCCCGCTGAGTGGAGGGCGTGACGAGGCAAGAGGAGTTTGGCTTCTGCCTCAGGCGTTAAATGAGTTCGTTCGTAAAAACCCAGGGATTCTGATTCAGGGATTCCGTAGAGCTTGTCACCTACGATCGGAAAACCAGCAAAATCCAAATGTACCCGGATCTGGTGCTGCCTACCGGTCTTTGGATGACATTCTAGCAATGAAAAGCCCCCTGCTGTTTCAAGTTTTTTGAACGAGGTCAGCGCAGTTTGTCCTCCATCGGTCTCGGGTGCGACTTCCATTTTTAGCTTGATCACGGAGTGTCGGGAGCGTCTCATGGATTGCTCTATTGTGAAGGAGTCAGGAGTGATGCCTCGTGCAATCGCGAGATAGCGCTTTTCGGTTGATCGCTCAGCAAATTGCCGGGTGAGGTGGGCGCAGACTTCACGAGTCTTGGCAAGAACGAGCACTCCACTGGTTTCCTTGTCGATGCGATGAACAAGGTAAAATTCGCGTTCAGTTTTAAGAGGCGAGGTGTGACCCTGCGTCTTTAAATGGACCAAGAGAGTGTTGAAAAAATAACGACCGGCGGGATGGACGGGGAGGTTTGCCGGTTTTTCGATGACAAAAAGCACTTCATCTTCAAAAATAATTTTGTAATCAAAGCAGACGGGGGGCTCAGGTTTTCGCTCGCTGAGAACCTGAACTTCGTCACCCGGCAAGAGACCGAGGCTGGGTTTGAGGCGGCCAACAGGGACGTGCGAGCCTTGATTTCTGAAAATCGAAACGGCTCCACGATCGATGTAGCCTTTGATCTGCTCACGAGAACGGTGATGGTAGTATTTTTTAAGAAATGCATCCAGACGGATCCCCGTTTGATGCGCACCGACCTCATGGGTGACGATGTAGCGATCAGCAGTGAGTTGATGGGATGCGAAACTCATTTGATTCTGTACTTCCTCAAATACCAGGGGCTGTGGATTTCAATAACGTTGTCGCATCAGAAAAGTGATCACTTCCTTCGCGCAATGGGCGCAGTAGCCCAGTCTTGCCTTCATGTTTTCAACGGTTTGCTGCGCCAGCTGGCTGCCTTCCTCGGACACGTCGGCTTCGCTATTATCATAAACCGTGAGCGCGGTATGCATTTTTGTGAGGAGCGCTTTTTGGGACTCGTAATAATGTTTTTCAAGCCGCTGCCAAAATTCCGGAAACACCTTAGCATAAATGACCGGATCGCCTGGGTGATCCAGGGACCAGGCTCCCACCTGAGAGATGATGTTTTGCCTAAAAGCGTCCAGCTCAGCACCCTCTGCAGGGGCTTCGACGATTTTCTCGAACTCCCGGATGAGCGAAAGATCAGGGTCTTCGCTTTTACCAGTGATGGGATTTTTGATTTTTTCTTTCTTTAAAACCAGCGAAATATGAAGGACATATTTTTTAAGGAAGTCCTCCCACTGTCTTGAATCATAGAGACCCATTGAGTCCCTGACTTCTCGGTCCACCTTTGAGAGATATTCACTTCGGACCACATTGATGAAGTCCGCCGCATCGTGAAACCCATCTTTTACGTCTTGTTTCAAAAATTCGTACTCGGTGACTCGTTTGACGAATTCATCGAGCTCTCGAAGCACAGCGAGGGGAGAAAGGCAGTCGAATTCAGGATTTTGCGCGGCACTAAAAAGAATGGATTTAATTTCGCGAGCCGAGGCGCCCATTCTCCCTTCGTAATAAGGGATGTTCTGATACTCGTCCCTGATTTTTTTGAGCGAGGTGCGAAGCAGTTTACGGTCCTCGGGTGCAAGCGAAACAGGCATTTCGCCCGTGTCGTAAATCCTGGCTTTTTCAATCGGTGTAAGATTGGCGACGATGGAGCTGATATTGGGAGCGAAATTAATGCTATTGGGTTTTTTGAGGCGGGTGAGGATGGCCCAGAGCGCGAGTACCCAATCAGTGTGTGGAGCGACGTGTTTATCGGCTGAGACGTGAGTGATGTCGTGAGAGTAAATCTGAACTTCATCACTCACTGACAGAAGATAAGGTACGCGGATGAGTTCAATCCTGGCTTTGAAGCTGGTAAAGTCCGGGAACTCTTTGAACGCATCCAGTTGTAGTTCATTGGTGGAGCCCAGAAGCACGGCATCTAAATAAGCAATGGCTGAGCCCACGTTGATCGAGCCCGTTTCACATGCGATCAAAAGATATTTAAAGGTATCGATGGGCCGTTTAAGCAGGTCGCTGTATTCGATCACTCCACGACTTCCGTCGACCAGATCCCCACTTAAGCTAAAGAGGTTCAGGCTTTGGAGGGCAGCCGGAAATGCGTTGATCGTTCGATTGAGGGTCAGCTGTTGGTACTGCGCGTCCACATGAAGTTGGGGCTCGATGGTGACCAGGCCCTCTCGGTAACGGATCGAGAAGAAAAAACGCTCGATTTGTACGTGCATCAGGACTTTTTTCAGGTCACCCCCATTGGAATTGAGGAGTGCTTCAAAAATTTCTCTACAGCGATGACAGAGCCCCCCCTTGGTGAGGTACTGGGGCAGTGCATTCCAAAGCTCAGTGGCTTTTTCGACACCCAGGACTCGTTCTAAAAATGGGCGACGCTGATTTTGAGGCAGAATCAGAAAAGGATGGTCTTTTAGGTCACACGGAATTCGTGTCAACACGTCTTCGTCAGGAAGCTTAGCGTAGCTTTGCACGGATTCTTTGGTTTGAGGATAGTTGCTGATCCCAATTCCGCCTTTCGTGAGGCGTTCGACCGGAAAAACCCAGTTCAAGGTGTAAACCGCGCCTTCGGGTTCTTGGGAGTAGCGTTCCATTCCCGACATAATGGCGTGGATGAGGGAGCTTTTGGCGCTCCCGTTGGGGCCATGGAGTAGGAGTAGTTTGTTATTCACGCCCTGGCGATGAAAAGTCTTAAGAGCACGGTAGATTTGATTCTGAGCGGTTTCTTGGCCGATCACTTTTCGTGCGCCATTTTCGATGGGTTGATCAAAGAGCTTGAAGCGGTCTTGGACCTTTCCGAAATGGTCCATCATGTCGCAGGTGTATTTAGCAGAGCTTCGGAGCTGGAGAGCTGGTTGCTCAGCCGCCAGAGCGAGGTATTCTTCAAACGAAAGAATGCGTCGATTGCTTTCGAATTGTTTTCGCATGGCTTGGTCCATGAGCTTCAAAAGTTCTTGAGTCGTTTTTTCAGTTGCCATATCCCATCAGTTTACCCCCAAATGAAGGTGAACTGAAACTGAGAAAAGGAGCTATTATTTTTTGAGCTGTTTTCTCTTTGTTTTGGCGTGTTTTGAGCGGCTAAGTTCAATCCTGATCCGGGGGTTTCTGGGATCAACCAGGGGACGGTCCGGAGAATTGAGGGTCCCTGCTCGTATAAGAAATTCTTCGACTGCGTCTCGAATGGTGCCTCCTGCGTTCAGGAGAATGCGTTCTTTGGGAATCTGCGCCATAAACCAACCCATATCGTCTCCGCCACTGACCAGAAAATCTGGGATTGCCACCGTATAGAGTTTCGAGTCATTTAAGGGCGGGTTAGCCCGAGAGCCCTTTTTAAGTTTTACACTTTTAAGCTTTACGTCAATGAGGCGGTTGATTTCCCAAGGTTCAGTTTTTCCGTTTTGGTTGAGATCAGTGGTTGGGGCATCTGCTTCTAAATTCAAGACGCGAAGCTGAAGTCCAGCGACCGGAAAGTAACCCCGTGGGCCGCTTTCGGCGATTCGGAGAAGTAATTTCAGTTCTTTTCCAGTCAGAGTCAGACGAGAAGTCGCGTTATCAAAAGGCAGAGTTCGAAAAAGATCTCCATAAGTAATGGGTCCACTTTCAAAAGGAGCGCGAATGCCGCCTGGGTTCATCAGAGCGACGTCAGCATGGATTTTCTCTCGAATGGCGTCGGCAATGAGATTGCCAGCCTCAGACTCTGCTGTGCGTGTAGGTTGAATCGGACGTATTGCTTGGGCGAGCACGCGGCTCTTGGCTTGCGCGGTTTTTCGAAAAACAGGTTCCAGGAGATCCGCAGTTTTAGACTCTGGCTCAATAGCGTGACCGTGGAGCCGTGGCGTGATGAGTGCCCCCCGGCCGTTCAAAGGAGGAGGACGATCGCCATTGCAGTCTCCTTGATTTTCAAAAATCTTGGGACAAATCGGAATCGGGCCTTCGATTCGGGTTCGATCTTTGAGCAGTTTCTTTTGAGTCCAATCGTAAGTGAGATAAAGCAAGTTGTAGTATTGATTGTACGCTCCTCCTTGGATGACAGGCACTCCTCCTGTCCCCGCGGTTCTGCCTACCCAATGATGAACGATTTGGTGACTGTGTCCTGAGACCACAGCATCCACGGCTCCTTCTGGGAGCGAGTTGAGAAAAGAGACTAATTCTTCTTTTGGGTCGCAATCTCCTTGGGGATCCGAGGGTTTATGAAAGATCGAATTTGAGTTGACTCGTCCTGAGTTACATTTCAATCCCACGTGAGCTAAGACAAGAATCAACTGTGCCCCTTCTTTGCGCAGGGCCTCGGCCTCTCTCAGGGTGGATTCGCGTAAATTCGAAAATTCTAGTGAGGCGACAAACTCGGGACGAGTGGTCGTGGGTGTTTCTAGTGTGCTGAGACCGATCACTCCGACTTTGAGTCGTCCGCCAGGGGTCAAGAGAAGGTGGCGAAAGGTATTGGGGAATGCGGGCATCTGGCCAGTGGATTTTTCGAGAATATTTGCGGCTAAATAGGGGTATTTTGCTTCACTCATCCTAACTTTGAGTGCTTCGAGTCCAAAGTCAAACTCATGATTGCCGACAGCGGCGGCATTGACTCCGATCGCATTAAGCAATTGTACGACCGGTGCCCCTTTTTCTAGATTACTTTCGATGGAGCCCTGGAATTCGTCTCCTGCGTCGAGCAGTAGGAAATGATTTCCGAACTGCGAACGAAGAATCGCAGCATGGCGCGCGAGGATCGGCGCACCACCGCGCTGGTAGGGGATGGGTTCAATGCCTGGGGCTTCTCGTGTTTTTGCGTCTTGTGCGGCTAATGAACCGTGAAAATCATTGATTCCCATGACTACCAGGGTTTCAAGATCGTGTTTCAGCGGGTTAGCCGTCAGATCCGAGGGAAGTTTCTGTGTGCTGGAGCAGGAAAAAAGAAGGGTTATGGCGAGTGCTGCCGAAATAAACTTAAAAAAAGGGGCCATCTAATTTTCAGAAGCTGGGGACACCCGCTTCTGCTCCATGATCCAATGCGCTCGCGTCGTCCATGGATTACCTGGTGCCGGGTTTGAAATCAAGGATAAGGATTTGGCCCTCCCAGCGTCAAACGATTGCCAGATCAGAATTCCCCCATTCAGAATTTCCTCAAATGCTGCGAAGTCTGCTTTCTTTTTTCCAAGACCATGCCTAGAATTTAAATAAGAGCTGTTTCAGAAAGCAGCCCTTAAGGAGAAACGCTTATGCGCAGGATGCGCGACTTTCCGTGGCGTTACGTGTTTTGGCCGAGTCTGGTAGCCGGAATCGGTTGGGTGGTTTATATTCAGTTGAATTTGCCTCTCGTGCCTACTCCCCCTGGACAAGACTTGAGTTCAAAGGGGCCGTCACAGGCTCCAGAGGCAGAAGAAGGAAAATCAGAAAAACAGATAACAGAGGCAATGCCCGAAGCGAAGGTCCACAAAAAAGAGCATGCTATGGACACTGCAACACGGGAGCCCGCCTCTTCTCCACATGAGCCCCAAGTTGCCGAGTCCACCGAAGGCGTTCCGGTGGAAGTGCCGGTCGGCGCCAAAAAAAACATGAAATCAAAATTAGGGCTTAAACAGTTAGGCGAGCTCGCAGCTTCTAAGGTTTCAGAAAATCCAGAAAAGGGCGTACCCACCCCTTGTGCAAAGTTGGAATACCGTGGCCATGGGCCGGGTATGGCAATCCTCACCCAAGAGCAGTGGGACAAGGTGATGAGTGAGTTTCATTGGGCCAAAAACCATTTGCTGGCTTGGCTACGAGAGAATAAAAAATCGTTTTCGGATTCGACTTACGCCGAAATGGAAAAGCAGGTTCAGAGTTTGAAAGTCCAAAGACCCCCCACACTGGACGAACCTGATCTCGCCTGGCGAGGAGTAGGAGTTTGGACCCACGATGACACTGGCGCTCCTTTGGTTCGCTTGGGAGGAGGATTTCCTCTTCTCGTCGAAAAAAATCAAGCCCGAGCCCGATTTGAATTAGCCAGATTGCTGGCGCAAGCATGGACTCCGTGCGAGTTAAATAGAATAAGTGTAACTCATCCATGGAATCCTTTGCTCCAGTGTTTACAAATCACAGGGCAAAATGGATGCAGCGCCGGGAGTTATTCAGAAGAGGCATGGGCTGTTTCATCCACTCTGGCCGCTCATGTGGCTGATCCAGGATGCGTGGTCCCGGCTTTTCATGAGTCTGCACTGTCTGCGTGCATGAAAAGTATTCCGCTTGCTAGTCCTACCAATGAAAGCGCACAGTCTCCAGCCGTGTCTTGGAAGGAGGCTCGCCGATGAAGTTTATTACCATTCTTAGTTTTCTATTAAGTTGCTCAGGATGCTTAAGCGCACAAAATCACCCTAGTTTAGAGGCACTGGAGCAAATGAAGGGCGTTTCTCCTCTGGTCGAGGGTTATATTGAATATGGAGGTCCTGAAGAACGCTGGATGGGTCCTTCTTCACTCATGATTCACGTCTTGGCAAAAGAAGGCACTCTGGCTCAAATCACGGTTTCGGGCCCAAACTTTGTCGAACCCATTGAAATGCCCCCCACCCCTGCGCGCACGCTGGCGTCTTCGGGGATGTCAGTAGAAATGGCGCGTGACCATTTAAAAAATCTTGCGGGAGCGATAGCACAAGATGAGTCTCCTTTTCAGGGGTGTCTTTCACCTTTGCGTGTTCGGATGATCCACGCCAATGGTGCGGTAGAAGAGAAGCAGGGCTGTCGATCACAAAAGGGGTGGCCCGGACTTACCAATCAAATAGCCAGCCAAATGATGGCAGTCGCTTCCTCTACCGCTGCACCCAATGCTTTTTCTGAAAAAACTCCGGAGGGTTCAACTCAGGCTCCAGATCGGATCCCCGCTGGAATTGAGCCCAAGAAGTGAGAAAACCCATCCATGGGTTCCCTGCGTTCTCCTGTCCGTGGATTAGTTAGATAGTACAAGCTTCGAGCCAGCTGTCACTGCTCGGCGCGTTAAGTGTGTAAGTTATTTTGAGTGAACCCAGAGGGCCGGTACGCTGGAGTCTCAGTTCCACTGAACTGAGACTTCGACTGGATTGTTCTCGGAGCGCTGAATCCGTATGAACCCGTTTTGCCTTCCGAACTGAAAGATATCGCGTGTGACACGAACGTCTTGGATGCAATAGTCAATGATCTTTTGAATTTGTCCGCTCTTCCACCATTCGACGGCTTGAAGACCATCTGCGGATTTACCCACACCCAGCGTGCCACGAGCCACAGCTTCCAGCTTTAGGTAACGTTGACGCGTGAGGGCCTCGATGTCGTACATAATGTCAAAAACATCGAGTTTTTTTGGGTTTAAGCCATAGGGCGCCAAGACGGGCAGGTCAAATCCA